>JAYWDR010000381.1:0-4235 GCA_043779735.1 Cyclobacteriaceae bacterium
TTGTTCACTTTTGCTTCTATTTCAATAATTCTGTCATCGGGTTGGCTCTTGGGCAAGTGGCTTAGGATTGATAAAACGGTTTCTTTTCTTATTTCAAGCGGAACTGCTATATGCGGAGGAAGCGCCATTGCTGCTGTCTCATCAATTGTAAAAGCGGACGAAAAACAGATGAGTGTTGCTTTGGGTACTATTTTTGTTTTGAATTCTTTGGCACTGCTGATTTTCCCAGGTATCGGACATTGGTTAAACATGACCCAGTATCAATTTGGCTTTTGGTGTGCCATTGCTATTCACGATACAAGTTCGGTTGTGGGAGCTGCTGCAAAATATGGTCAGGATGCTCTGCAAATTGCCACAACCATTAAACTGGAAAGGGCATTGTGGATATTGCCTTTGTCGGTAGTGACAGCGTTTCTTGCCGGGGGAGACAGCAAAGGAATTAAGATTCCCTACTTTATTGGATTATTTATAGCAGCCATGTGCGTGGGTACCTATTTCCCGAGCTTCAAAGATCAATATTCCGTTATTGTTATGATTGCAAAAAAGGGCTTAACCATTACATTGTTTTTGATTGGCGCTGGCCTGTCCCTTGACACAATTAGAAAGGTGGGAGTAAGACCCTTGTTGCAAGGTGTTTTGTTGTGGGCATTAATAAGTATAATTTCTGCAACAGCCATCATGATGATCATTTAAAGAACCCAAAGCGCTAGAGAAATTCCTGGAAGTAAATAAAGCAATGAACCCAAGAATTCCTTATTGCTTCATTCCTCAAATCCTGATCCGTACCATGTAACAGGTCATGGCTTTAATTGAACCTGAAGTAAAATTAATTCCTTCTTCAGGCGGACCTCACACGCACATCCTACTTTCGGGTCAAATTAATGGGTATGAAAAAGATCCAACTATTGCTTCTGCTTGTCCCGGCCCTGGTGGCTGCACAACCCAAATTTGAAATTCAGGAATTTACAGGTATTGTTAAATCCATTGAGCCAGGCTGGGGATTTGCCTATGAGCGCATCAGAGTCGATGTTGACGGAAAAGCTGAGAGCTTTCTGTTTCACCCAGACTACGGGAAGTTTATCATTGAAAGTGTGATGGTGAATAGCCGTATTACTCTCCGGGTAAATGTTAATTTGACGTTTCGGAATAGAATGAAGGCGTTAAAGTCTTCTGATGTTGATGTAATGGACCATTTCTCACAGGAACGGATTGTCGAAATTCAGATTAGAAATGAATGGAAGGCGCTCCCCGTAGCAAAAAATCCATATCCGGGTTGGCGTGGGGGGCAGGGGCACCGGGTTTTTTTAGAGAAAAATGTGATTGATGTCTACAAGCTAAACGATCTTACCAAAGCGGTTATTTTTCAAAATGGACTAATTGGAAGTTTTCCATTGTCCACCTTTGGGTCTATTAAGGATATAAAAGGAGGCGATGTCATTTCATTTATGGGCTATTCTTACCCTCGGGTTGAAGGTGCCGCCTATCCCGTATCTGGCGTAAAGGAAGTTTATTTCTTTACTCGCCTCTACAAAAACACAGGGCACATCAAGTCCTATTTGTTTAAGCAAAATTCGGTTTGCCTTGGTATGGTGATGGAAACCGAAAATGGGGACGTTGCGGTAGGCTTCCCCAGTGACTATGCCGCTCGCATAAAAAACTTCTTGTCTGAAAATCGGGAGGTGGATTTTTTCCATTTTAATTATAAGGTGGAAAGGCTATTGAATCCCCCTGAGCTTCATGGACTTATTTCAGGTAAGGATACACTCTTGATTGAGAAGTTTGGCTTTTATGGCGGGGAAGATGTGCAGCATGATCATCAACAAGCCGTTGTATCTGGAACGATCAGCAGGATCAACAGGTCTGACAAGGGTGAGATCATGAGTGTAATGGTAGGGAATGATGTATATGTTGAAGTGGATTTGTCCATGGCACAACAATTAGGACAATTTATCAAGAAGGGAAACGAAGTGGTAATTGCCGGTGAAGAGAGAATCAGGAAAGAAGGGGAGGTCTACAACAGGGACTTTCGCATCATCACACCCAGGAACATCAAGGTCGAAGGAAAAGAGTTTTTATTGAAGTAATTTAGAACCGGATGAAGATATTACTCATTGAAGATGAACCCCGGCTGAATACCTTCCTGAAGGAGGGCCTTGAGCAGAACGGCTACGCCGTGGATGCGGTGTTTAATGGTAGTGCCGGATTGGAGCACGCCTCTTCGATCGGCTATGATGTGATTGTCCTTGATATCATGCTGCCCGGCCAAAACGGATTTGAAGTGCTTCAAAACATGCGTCAATTCAACATTAAAATACCGGTGATTATTATCAGTGCATTGAATAGCAGCGATCATGTGATTCAGGGATTGGATGCGGGGGCTGTCGATTACCTGAAGAAGCCGTTCGACTTTGGTGAATTTCTCGCCCGTATTCGGGCGGTGACGCGAAAAGGTGACCCCCGGTCGTTTACCAAATTCAAGGTGGACGACCTGGAACTTGATTTGGTGACACGAAAAGTTTTTCTGACAGGCAACGAGGTGGTATTGACTAAGCGCGAATTTGAGTTGCTGGAACTTTTATTGACACAGTGCAACAGAGTGCTTTCCAAAGCTGAAATCTCAGAGAAAGTGTGGGATGTAAATTTCGATATGGCTAGCAATGTCATCGAGGTTCATCTCTCGCAACTGCGCAGAAAATTGAAAGATGGAATCATTCACACCAAAGTGGGAATGGGGTATTACATTGAAGGGAACTTAGTCAAACAATAAATTGACCATCCGCTTTCCATTTTATTCGAGCCTTCGCGCGAAAGCGTCCGCTTTGTTCTTGGCGGTATTTCTCGTTATTATTCTTCCTGTAAATCAGGTTATCTACTTCAAGGTAAAATCAACACTTGAAGAAGCTGATACCAAAGAACTTCAGGCCGAAGCAGGGAAGCTGGCAAGCCGGGTTCGACTGGATCCGCCTGTCATACCACTCCCCGTGCTGGGCTATACACTCAAGCTGCAGCTTCAGCGAGATTTGTATTTTGAAGATATCTTCACCTCACCTGATTTTCCGACTGTGCCGAATGAGAGCTTCCTGCTGGACACTTTTGACTATGACACTTTCAAGATTGTTAACCTTCGGAATCAATCCGTCCAAGCCCCCTCTTTGATTGTGTCATTGTCCCGCAGTAATAGTCGATTGCTGAATCAAGTATACGACCTGAAGGGCTACCTGTTTGTGGCGAATGCGGCTTCTATTCTGCTGGCGGTAGGGTTGGTTTTCCTGGCTACCGGAATCATGCTTCGGCCGATGGAAAAAATTATGTCTGTGGCGGACCGCATCAATGCCTCGAACAGCATCGAGCGGGTGCCCGTTCCAAAAACAAGAGATGAAAGTCAGAAGCTGGCCGAGACGCTTAACGATATGTTGTCCCGGATTGAGGCATCTATAAAAAACCAAATTAATTTTTTTGCTTCAGCGACCCATGAACTGAAGACACCCTTGGCCGTTATGCAGGCAGAACTTTCGCTCGCACTACTGCGGGTAACAGATAGCGAGACGAGAAAGATCCTAGAGAGTCAACTGAATGAAGTGCAACGCCTTGATCAAATCATTCATGACTTCCTTCTTATAAGTCAGTTGAAAAGTGAAACATTGACATTAAGAAGAAAAGAAGAACGGTTGGAGGAAGTCATCTTTGCAGCGATGAAGAAAGTTAAGTACCTAAGCCAGGAACACGCGTCCACTATCAAGGTACTGTTAGATGATAAGATAGAATCTAGTCGGGTCTTGATTGATTTTGATAAAATGGAAACGGTATTTTCAAATTTAATGGAAAATGCAATCCTGTATTCACCTCGGGGAGCGGTGATTGAGGTTTTCATTAAGGGTCAGGAGGTGCTTATCAGCAACCCTGTAAATAGTCCAACACGAGACATACACTTGCTTACTGCGGAATTCAAGCGATCTGAAGAATTTAGCAACGGGTTGGGCATGGGTCTTTGGCTGAGCGATAAGATTATCCAGTTGCACGGCGCCAATCTTCTTTTGTCAGAAGCAAATAACATGTTTATCGCGAAAATGATATTCCAGAGGGTCTGAGTAACTAACGACGAAGAGCCTATGAATAGGCTTCGGAAATCATTTTGTAACTTCACTATTTAACTCAATGCGTCATGAAAAAATCCTTAATTGCCATCTTTTTCCTGAATGCGACTTTCTCTGTCGCACAAACTGCACCGGCCCCTA
>JAYWDR010000382.1:0-4231 GCA_043779735.1 Cyclobacteriaceae bacterium
AGAAGGTAGACATTCGCCAGGTTATATAACATACATAGACTTTCAGTTGGGTTAATAGTTGCATGCTATGCCAAGAATCATACCAACGCGCAATGAGAACAATTGATGACGAATCAAGGCGTCTACTGTTCACAGAGGAACATCAGGTGTCCACTTTCAACCCAAGCGGGTGCCAGGATCAATCTTAAAACAAAACCCACACCGTTACTGATAATTATCAGAACAGCATGGGTCTTGCCCTAACCTAAACCTAAACTATGAAGAACGCATCAGGACAACAGATGCCTGAAATCTTGGCCTCGTCAGGCTCAGCCTGACGGTCCTCGACTGCTTGTCAGGCTGAACCCGTCGAAGCCTAAATGTGGAAATGCTCTTTAATATTTTCAGTTACCACTTTACCATCAAATAAGTTGATGATACGGTGTGCGTAGTTGGCATCGTAGGGTGAGTGCGTCACCATCACGATGGTTGTTCCTTCTTCATTTAACTGAGACAACAACTTCATTACTTCTTCACCATTGGCTGAATCCAGGTTACCAGTAGGTTCATCGGCCAGGATTACCTTTGGCTTGGCTACGATGGCCCTTGAAATCGCGACACGTTGTTGCTGACCGCCTGATAACTGCTGTGGAAAGTGGTTTCGGCGGTGCATGATGTTCATTCTTTCTAATACTGCTTCCACGCGTTGTTTTCTTTCAGAGGCAGGCACTTTCATATAGAGTAACGGAAGTTCAACGTTCTCAAAAACTGTCAGTTCATCAATTAAATTGAAACTTTGGAACACAAACCCTATCGATCCCTTGCGCAACTTCGCACGTTGACGTTCACTGTATTTCGCGACTTCATGCTCACCAAAGTGATATTCACCATTGGAAGGATTGTCAAGCAAACCAAGGATATTGAGCAAAGTGGACTTGCCACATCCGGAAGGGCCCATGATGGCAACAAATTCACCATCCTTGATCTCCAGGTTAATGCTGTTGAGGGCGGTGGTTTCCACCTCTTCGGTAGTGTACACCTTTTCAAGACCTTTTAATTTTATCATAGTAGGAGTGTTAGAGTTTTAGATGTCAAAAATCAATAAATAGTTCTTTTATATACTTGCTTTTTTCTCATTAGTTACAGAGCATTAGACGCTTTTACAGTCAAATAGTTGCATTAATCAAGGATTAATACTTCACTGTTGCCAAAATTCTCGTAGGATGAAGTGATCACTTTATCACCAGGTTTAAGGCCTTCCAGCACCTCAAAGTATTCACTACCCATCTTCCGGCCCAGCTTGATGTCACGGCGCACAGCATGGTTTTCGTCATCGAGAATAAAAACCCAGTTCCCTCCTGTGTCCTTGTAAAATCCGCCCATGGTCAGGAGCAGTTCTTCCGAGGATTGTCCTAACTCGATACGCAGCCTGAGCGATTGGCCCCGGCGAATCCCCAGTGGAGTTTCTCCCTCGAAATTCATGTCCACTTCAAATCTTCCTGCAACAATGTTGGGATAGATATAGGCTATCACAAGGTCATAAGTCTTTTGGTTAAAGTCAGTGGTCGCGTGGAGCCCTTGCGAAATCCGTGGCAAATACAACTCATCGATCGGCACACGAACTTTATAACTACCGACAATGTCCACCTGGCCCATCCTCTGACCTTGAGTGACCGCTTGACCAATTTCCCAGTGACCCATACTGAGCTGACCGTCAATCGGTGCCTTAATGTTGAGGTTATCCAATATTGTCCGAACCGAAATGAGATTCTGTTTCATCCGGTCCTCCGATAAATCAATATCCCTCAGGGCAAGGATCCTGGCCAATGAGTCACGGCGATAGGCTTCATAGGTGAACTTCCTACGCGCCACATTATATTTGTAATCCGCTTCAGTCCGTTCAAAATCCTGTTTGGCAATCAGCTTCTTTTCAATCAATACTCTCTGTCGCTCATATTGTGGACGGAATATCGCCAATTGGTTATCTATTTGTGCAAGAGACGCAAGTTGATCCATGTCCCTGCCCAGGAGAGAAATTCGAGTGTCCCGTGCCCGGTTAATGCTTTGGATCAGTTCGGCCTCTTGTTGCAACACCGCTATCTCGCGGTTGAGATTGGATATTTCCAGAATAGGGTCGCCCAGCTTCACAATTGCACCGCTTTCGCGAATGACCCGCTTGATGTTTCCCCCTTCGATGGCATCGAGGAATACCTGGCGGCTTGGCTCTACAATGCCCGTCTGAGGAATGTATTCCTTAAACTCACCGCGCTTAACTTCGGAAATGGTGATCTTATCCTTGTCCACCTTCAGCTTTTGGCGTCGATCGGCAAAAATCAACTGATAGGAAACAAAAAAGACGAACAAGCCAATACCTCCATAGGTAGCTATCCGCTTAATAGTCCAAAACTTCTTCTCAATTTTCTTATCCATTCAGTGCACTATTTTTGAGTCAATCCTGGGCTTAATCCTGAATTAACAGGGACTAAATGCCAACTACCGTGCCAACGACCAAAAGAGCCAGAAAGCCATCCTTTTTGTAAATTCTTCGTTCAAAGATGAACGCACGTGTCCGATTACGGACAAGATTTGAGTAACTTTCTTCGTGAATAATTGAAAATTAAGCCCGTTGAAGGTTTCAAGTAAGCGGTATCAACTTTGTCTATTTAGGATAAGATGAGACCTACAGAAACAAAATCAACCATCCATGAGTGACCAGAAGCAAGGGAATATCCTTATCGTTGATGATAACGAAGATCTTCTCAAAGCAGCTAAAATGCACCTGAAGCGTCACTTCGCACAAGTGGACGTTGAAAAAAATCCAGAAGCTATACCGGCCTTAATGCACAATGAAAACTATGATGTGATACTCCTTGACATGAATTTCACGAAGGACGTCAGTAGTGGCAGCGAGGGCTACTACTGGCTCGAAAAAATTCTTGACATCGATCCATCCGCTGTGGTTGTTCTCATTACAGCATACGGAGATATACAAATGGCGGTAAAGGCGATCAAAGCAGGTGCTACGGATTTTGTTTTAAAACCATGGGAAAATGAAAAACTCCTCGCCACACTCTATTCTTCCATGCGCTTGCGAGAAACCCGCGACGAAGTACAGACTCTTAAAATAAAAAATCAGGAAATTAATCAGGCTATCAACGAACGTTACGAAGAAATCGTTGGTCAAAGTGTAGCCATGCAGCGCATTTTTCAGACTATCGATCGTGTCGCCCATACCGACGCAAATGTTCTTATTCTGGGAGAAAATGGTACGGGCAAAGAATTGATTGCGCGCGCCATTCACCGGCACTCGGCCAGAGGCAAGGAATCCTTTGTAAGTGTCGACCTTGGCTCCATCACCGAAACGCTCTTTGAAAGTGAACTGTTCGGACACAAGAAGGGCTCCTTCACAGATGCGAAAGAGGACAGGCTAGGTCGATTTGAAATTGCAAACAATGGAACACTTTTCCTCGACGAGATTGGCAACCTTTCCATGCCTTTGCAAGCAAAACTTCTCACGGTAATACAAAATCGGAAGGTAAGCCGCGTCGGCGCCAACAAAGACACACCCATCGACATCCGTCTAATATGTGCCACCAACCTGCCGTTGTATGAAATGGTGAAAGAGAACAGGTTCCGCCAGGATTTGTTATACAGGGTTAACACCATTGAAATTGAAATACCCTCACTTCGTGACAGAATGGAAGATATACCTCTCATGTCTCATCACTTTCTCAAACACTACGCAGAGAAGTACAGCAAAAACGTATCAAAAATAAGCGATGGCGCAATGACCCGGATGAATAAGCACACCTGGCCAGGAAACATCCGCGAACTCCAACATTCAATCGAGCGTGCGGTTATCCTTTCCAATAGTTCCGTACTTCAACCGGAAGACTTCAATTTTGTCTCCTCTTCTGGAAAAGATAATGAGCCGTCACTAAATCTGGATCAATTTAACCTTGATGAAGTGGAAAAGCTGCTAATCCGAAAAGTATTGAAAAAATATAATGGCAATATCACACAGGCCGCCTCAGAACTTGGACTAACCCGATCTTCACTTTATCGAAGACTGGAGAAGCATGGTCTATAGATATTCCCATTGAAGATTGTAGTTTCCTTGAATGCTAAATGATGAATTCTTTCCGTGATTTTAAGTTTCGTATTACATTGAGGGTAGCACTGATTGGCTTGATGATGGCGTTGTTCGTATACATGGTCAATCATCCCAATATGATTTTTGCGGCTCTCCTGG
>JAYWDR010000383.1:0-11654 GCA_043779735.1 Cyclobacteriaceae bacterium
TCTGAAGATCCCCTTCATGGTTGATGTTGATTCCGAAACAGTTGAGATTTCCGGCATCCTTACCAGGGAGAACAGGAAGGCAATAAGCAGAACGACTCCTGCCAGGACCAGGTAGGGGAGTTGAACGGAGTGGGCTTCTGCGGTTCGGATCGCTTCGGATTGTGTCTCGGTCATCGCACCCAGAATGTCGTTGTTGTATTCGGTAGATGAAAAGATGAAGAGACTTCCAATGATGGGCCCAAGAATAATACTCAACCCATTGAATGACTGAGAGAAATTGATCCTGCTTTCAGCGCTTGCCGGATCTCCCAGCACGGTAACGTATGGATTGGCGGCCGTTTCTAGAAAAGCCAGACCACAGGCGATAATGAATAATGCTGAAAGAAAAAATGCGTAGACGCGAACTTCCGCAGCGGGGTAAAACAGCAAACATCCTGTAGCGTACAAGAGCAGCCCGATAAGGATTCCTTTCTTGTACCCAATACGATTCAGGATGAAACCAGCCGGAACTGCCATGACAAAGTAGCCTATGTAAAATGCAGAATCAACGATTCCGGCCTGGGCCCTGGTAAGCTGAAGCGCTGTCTGGAAATGTTTGATCAGGGTACCATTCAGACTATTGGCAAGGCCCCACAAGAAGAAAAGGCTGGTTACAAGAATAAACGGAATCAGGTATCCCTTTGATGAAGTATTCGGAAGCTCAGGATTTTCTGTGGGCACGAGAGGCATGAACAGAGGTTAGGATAAGGCACGGTCCAGGTGCGTGTACCCTCCGTCAACGTGGATCCATTGTCCGGTAATGTGGAGGGAACGATCCGAAAGCAGGAAAACGACCATGTTCGCAATTTCTTCCGGGGTGGTCATACGTTTGTCTAATGGAATTTTATTCTCCATTTGACGTTTTTTTTCTACGGGGTCAGGAAAGGACTTTATCCATGACTCATAGAGTGGCGTCCACACTTCTGCAGGAACCACGGCATTTACCCGGATGGAATAGGGGAGCAGTTCTACCGCCCATTCGCGTGTAAGTCCGAGGATAGCTCCTTTTGCGGCAGCGTAACCAGAGGTGTTGCCTTGCCCTGTGACTGCAACTTTTGATGCGATGTTTACCATACTCCCTTTTGTATTTCGAAGTTGCGGAAGACAGGCCTGAGCGAGATAATAATAGTGACCTGTATTGTTGTTCAATGATTGCAGGAACTTCGCCGGGGTTCCTTTTTCCAATCCCACACCATCATTGATTCCTGCATTGTTTACCAGGCCGTCAATGTGACCTGCCCTGGTAAGTATTTCTTCAACACATTTTTTGCAAGCCGTGGAATCGTTGAGGTCGATGGGCATGAAATGTGAACGGGGAAAACTTTTTAAAAAACTTTTTCCTGCGGCTTCATTCTTATCTAGCAATACGGGTATGGCACCTTCTTCACACAGCTGTGAAGAGATGGCTCTTCCGATGCCATTGGCGCCACCCGAGACGATTACAACCTTATCTTTCAGGTGAAGGTCCATGTCTAGAATTGCTTTGATTAAAGATGATAATATCTGACCGCATTTTCGCCCATGATTGCTTTCTTTTCTGATGGTGACAGCGGATCGATAAACTGTTTGATGATTTCCAACTGCTGCTCGTAGGCGGCAGCTACCTGGCATACGGGCCAATCGGAACCGTACATGATGCGCTTTGGGCCAAATGCTTCAAGGGCTGTTTCGAGATAAGGTTTGAAGTCAGATGCTTTCCAATTTTGCCAATCGGCCTCAGTTACTAGCCCGGAAAATTTACAGAACACATTTTCATGCATGGCGATTTGCTGCAACTCCTGCTTCCAGGGTTTGAGCTGTTGCTTCCTGATGTTGGGTTTTGCCAAATGGTCGATCACAAACGACTGATTGGGAAATCTTTTTATCAATGACAAGGCTGCAGGCAATTGAATGGAGTTGACGAGAACGTCAAATGTGAAATTGTATTGTTCCAGCAACCCCACACCTTTTTGAAATGGTTCTCTTGAAAAAAAGTCATCTGGCTCTGACTGGATGATATGCCGAAAGCCTTTGACTTCAGGGAATTGATAATAATACTCGAGTCTTGCCTGAACACCAGGGGATTGCAGGTCTGTCCAACCTACTATGCCTTTGACAAATGGGTAGTTTCGGGAACATTTTATCAGAAAATCAGTTTCCTTTTCAGATTGATCAGCCTGGACGGCTATGCACCCTTGGATGCTGCTTTTTTGCAGTATGTGTAAAAGGTCTTCGGGGAGAAAATCCTTTCGTATGGCCTTCATTTCCATTGTTATCCAGCCATCCCGCTCGGGCTGGTAATACCAGAAATGCTGATGTGCGTCGATAGTCATCCGTCAATCAAATGGCAGTTTGCCTTTGTGCTCCAAGGCCATCGATTCCCAGTTCGATGACATCTCCTTTTTTCAAGTAGACCGGCGGCTTCATTCCGAGGCCCACTCCCGCAGGTGTTCCTGTGGAGATAACATCGCCTGGAAGCAAGGTCATAAACTGAGAGATGTAGCTTATCAAAAAAGGTATTTTGAAAACAAGCTGGTTCGTGTTGCTCTTCTGCATGATCTTGCCGTTGACAGTCAACCACATTTTCAGGTCATTCACATTAGCAATATCATCGGGTGTAATCAGGCAGGGCCCCAGGGGAGCAAAAGAATCGCAGCTTTTTCCTTTCACCCATTGACCGGCTTTCTCCAACTGAAATTCACGCTCGCTATAATCATTATGCAGACAATATCCTGCCAGATGGGCAGGCACGTCCGATTCCGAGACATACGAAGTTTTTTTTCCAATTACGACAGCCAGCTCAACCTCCCAATCCGTTTTCTCGCTCTTCCTGGGAATAATTAGAGGATCATTGGCGCCGCACAATGCAGTTGTGGACTTGAAAAAGATCACAGGTTCTTTGGGTAATTCCATGTTGGCTTCACGGGCATGATCAGCGTAGTTTAGCCCTACACAAATTATTTTTGAAGGTCGGCATAAGGGTGGGCCAAAACGTAGAGTGCTTTTCGTTTCTGGTAAATCCGTCGGCAGATGCTCCATCCAGGTTTTAAGGCGTTGGATGCCATCTGATTCAAAAAACTTTTCATCATAGTCCTCTCCAAAGGAAGAGACATCCAATATCTTCCCACTTACCATGACCCCTGGTTTTTCCCGACCCGGTGCACCAACCCGAACAAGTTTCATCAGGTATTGAGATTTATGAAGCCCCCGTCAATCGGATAGTCACAACCGGTAACAAACGACGCTTCGTCGGAACATAGATACAATGCCAGATGGGCTATCTCGTGAGGTTCGGCCATTCGCCCGATCGGTTGGGTCTGTGATAGTTTTCTAAACATTTCCGCCTCCTGTCCAGGATAGTTAGCCTTTATAAAACCGTCTACAAAAGGAGTGTGTACACGAGCGGGGGAAATACAGTTGCAGCGAATGCCATCAATAATATAGTCCTTTGCGACTGACAGCGTCATTCCAACCACCGCGCCTTTGCTCATGCTGTATGAAAAGCGATCAGCAACCCCCACGTGTGAGGCAACTGAAGCCATGTTTAATATGGCGCCTCGTTTCTGTTTTTTCATTTGAGATATCACAGCGTATTGGGCATTGTAGGTTCCTTTCACATTCACTTGAAAGATTTTCTCAAAATCTGCTTCCGAGGTTGATTCCAGTTTTGAAACATTCGCTATCCCCGCGCTGTTCACCAGAATATCAACCCCCTTATGGCGTTGAATTATCTCCTGTACGGTGACAATCACGTCGGCTTGTCTTGTTACATCACAACGATAATAGCCTGATTGATTTCCGTTAGCTTCAATTGATTTAACAGTTTCATGTGCCGCCGTCTCATCCAGGTCAATGACACATACCATTGCGCCTTGTGCAGCAAAGCATTGTGCTATTGCGCGGCCAATCCCGCTGCCTGCACCGGTGATCATAGCTACTTTATGTTGGAGACTGAATAGCATTTTACTATGCGTGGATAAGGTTGAAGCTAAAAGAATAGATTCATCGGCTCAGCTCTTCCAGGAACTTCTTGAACTTCGGTGTATCATAATTCATGGCCCCCACTTCTTTTCTCACTATCTTACCTTCCTTAGAAATGATGAACGTCGTAGGAATGGCCGGCACCCTAAGTTGGCTGGGAAGAAAGCCCGAGGGCATGTATGCGGGGAATGTGAATTTTCTGCTTTTCAAGTAATTTACCACTTTCCCCTTATCCAAATCCTTGTCAATAGAAAGCATGACAAATACGATTCTTTCGCTACTTATTTTGGAGTAGAGTTTTTGGATGTCAGCCATCTCGGCCCGGCAGGGCCCGCACCATGTGGCCCACAGATTTAGAAAAATTACCTTGCCCTTGAATTGATCAAAGGAATACTTTTTATCCTCTAAGTCTTTGATAGTGAACTGATAATCAAGGTCTTCATTAATAGAGGAACCCTTTGTAGCTGAGCCGTCTTTCAAACCGGATGCCAGTATGGCCCTGTGTCCGAGGTCAGAAACCGAACTCATCAGACTGGTTGCCTCAAGGACTACCACAATAATGACGGCCACAAACAATGGTTTTAGCACATTAATGAGTCGCAAAAAGAATTCTTTAGACAGACCTTGGTAATTCATCAAATCTTAATATTTGAGTAATTTGCCACAATTTAGAATTCAAAAATGAATAGTAAGGCACTCGTTACCGGCTTTCTGATAATTACTTTCAGTTCTTGTGGCTTCAGCCAAAAAATCAAGTACAAGGATCTTTTTGTATTGTTGAATGCCAGGTCCCCCGAAGCCGAGGGTTACCTTAAGAAATACCTCCGGACCAATGATGATGAGCCAAATGCCTATCTTTTTATGGGTATGATACTTCAGGAAAAGGCTGCCAAGCTTAATGTGCTAAAGCAAACCACTGAGGTGGTCATGTATTTTGACTCATCGGTCTATTTTTATGATAAGGCGAGTAAGATCATGACTGAAAAGGAGGTAAGCAAGCGTAAGGAGTATTATCAAATGTATAGTCGAAGGGACAACCGTACGGGGGAATTCGGTGTTAAATTTTCGGATGTCCAACTCGATATTGAGACCAGGACAAAAGAGGTCAAAGAAAGGTCTGCGAAAATCAAGGTCTTGAAATCGAATTTCGTCGATGCAGAGAAATACTATAGGCATGCCCAACAAGCATTTCTAGCCATTCAAAAACTATATCCCAGCCTAAAGGAATTGACCTTGCGAGCTGATGATACGTTGCATACTAACCTGACACGGCTGGCACAGGTGTACGACTCCTGTCACCAGAGTTTTAACGAATACAAAACAGTATTGATGGAGCTGGGGAAGACCGGTTATAATCAGGATCTTGATCCGGTCGAGATTGTTGACTTCAAAAAGGAGGGTGTGACCACAGCCGATTTCTACCGGGATGATCTAAAGGTGTGGGACTTCAGGCGATGGGCTCTCAGTAATGTGGAAACTATTGAAAAAGAAATCAGGCCAATACAAGATCAGTTGGTCGCACTGGATTATGAGATCAATCAGGCACATCAGAAATTGAAAAAAGATTCTGTATCCGTCAGTGAAGAAATAAAAGCTATTCGGAAAAAAATGGATTTTGCTGCCTTGCTCAAGATTGATGCTCACCCCTTACCGCTAAGGGTTTTTGAAATGAAGATATCCGCGGAACTTGAATATGGCTCTCAAATTGTAGCGAACATACCTCTTCGGGATTCATTAAATATTTTCCTGCAGCTGAATGCGCTAAAGAGGGAGCTCGCATTGATCAAGAAGATCGATAGTCTCGCGGGAATACTGTTAGACCGCAACCTCACCGATGATATGGTGAATTACAGGCATTTTGTCACCACAGCATACGGAAGTGCTAACGTCTTAAATATTCACATTAAGGCGACCAAAGATTTCGCGGTTCGTGAGGCGCAGCGAAAAGAAAATGAAATTAAGCACAAGACTGCTTCCTTGCGCTGGATTGTGAGCGGATCTGATTCTATACCCCTGTTTATGGAGGTGGCCCCCAAAAGTCAATTTAAGCCATTGATCCTGAAGGAGGAAAACGTTACGGCCGGGCTACACTATGTTGACTCACTCGCAATGGGATACTTCTATACTATATCGAATACACGCAGGACAGATGTGAAGGTTGACTATCCTGTTGATCAGCAGGGATTTAAGAAGCGAAACCTTGCCCTTACCAAGGCCATGATCACTCAAGATGAGAAGGGTCTTGTTTTTTTCATCATTTACTATTCGCAAGCTAAGATCAAGGACAAGTTCCCTGCCACGATAGTCAAAATTTACCGCAAAGAAGGATTGGCCTGGAGCACTAATTACGGATTTTCTCAATTACCTGCCGAAGTAGTTTTTTCTTCAGAGACTTTTGAATTGACCATTATAACGAAGAGTTCTATTGGCGAAATATTTCCAGTGATCTTTGATAAAAGTGGTAAAGTGGTGAAGTAGATTATCCTTTCTGCCTACACACTATTTCTCCGTCATTTTTCCTGAATCCCATCGATTATTCTTTCGATCGATGTCCGCCATCCGTTCGCTTGGATCAATCTCAATGGTAGCTATGCTGGAAACAGGCTTGGAGATTTTTAGTGTGTACCCTTTGTCTACCCAATTCCACACAGAATTCTCCTTCCAAAGAATGGTATTGTCTTCGATAGGTTTACTACCTAGAAGTTCGTTCATGGGAATATAGGATAACTCCTTGCTTCCATCGGTGTACGTCACCATCAGGTCGATTGGCATCGGGAAATCTCCAATCCGTTTCAATTCAACGTAAGTAGCGCCCTGGCGCTCCATCACCGTGTCGATGGCGTAGTCAATTCGTTTGGTAGTGCCGATCCAATAGCGGAGGTACCAGTGAAGCTGTAAGCCGGAGACCTTTTCCATAATTCTGACAAAGTCATTTGGTTCTGGGTGCTTCATCTTCCAGGTATTGTAATACTTCAGCATTCCCTGATAGAAGTATTTGTCTCCTATGAGGTATTTTAGTTGCTGTAGAAAAACGGTACCCATCGAATAGGCGCTCCTTGAATAAGCAAGGTTCGTACTGAAGTGATCGGAATGTTGGCTGGCGGGTTCTTGAAATCCAGTTCTGACAAAATCAAAATAGTTCGTATAGCTTCGATTGTGAGCCCCTGCTTCATTGAAAAGTGAAGCCATCGTCTCATTCCTCGCGAAGTCAGCAAACCCTTCGTCCATCCATGCATTGAGGGATTCATTTGACGCCAGGGCCATTTGAAACCAGCTGTGTGAAACTTCATGGGCAACCAATCCCACCAGTCCTTTGAATGCCCCTTCTCCCAGGACAAGCGTGCACATAGGATACTCCATCCCGCCGTCACCCCCCTGAATAATTGAATAGGTATCAAATGGGTATCTGCCGAAATGGATGTTCAGATACTCAAATATTTTTACAGCATAGTTTTCCATCTTCTTCCAATTATCAGCAGTCTTTTCGTTTTTTTGATAGAAGAAGTGAAGTTCAGGGCCATTGGGTACTTGCTTTCGATCGTGGACGTAGTCAGGGTCAGCCGCCCATGCAAAATCGACGACATTTTTAGCAATAAAATTCCAGGTAAGGTCTCCCGTGGGCTTGTTCACCTTGGCTCCTGGCTTTTCATACCCAAATCCTATTTTTTCAGGGTCCACAAGTTTCCCGGTACCAGCAATGACAAAACTTGAGTCAATGGTAATTTTCACGTCAAAGTCACCCCACACGCCCTGAAATTCTCTGGCTACGTATTGGTAGGCATGCCAGCCTTGAAAATCGTATTCCGCCAACTTGGGGTACCATTGGGTCATAGAATAGGCAATGCCTTCCTTGTTATTCCGTCCGGATCTCCTGATCTGTAATGGAACCTGTGATTCAAACTTCATGTCGAAGACGGACTTTGTTTTTGGCAGGATTTTTTTGGCTAAGGTTACTTCCAGGATGGTGCCCTGGACCCGATACAGAGCCTCTTTCCCGTCCTGTTGAAGTGATAACACTCGCTGGTAGCCAATTTCAGAATCGGTTAGTTTCAATATTCTGTCCATCACCCGTTTATCGGGGTCACTGATAGACCTCGACCTCGCGTCCATCATGCTGCCAGGCTGGAATGCATTGAAATACAAGTGATAATACACTTTTGTCAGCGTATCAGAGGAGTTATTGTAGTACACGAGCTTTTGAGTGCCGGTGATGTGATGGGTCTGAACATCTAGTTTGACATTCATTGTGTATTCGACTCGTTGCTGCCAGCGGTAATCCTGTCCCATACACAATTGACTGATCAATGCGACCGATAAATAGCAAGCGAGTATGATAATTTTCTTCATGGAGATGGCTTCAGACTGAAAAATATCAAATCCTGGCTTGGCAGCAAAGCGCTCTTATGCGATCTGTCAGAAATTGAAGTACCGTGTGATCGAAAAGGAGAGGTAGCCGCTGTTTTGCAGGCTTAGGTCTTCTCCGGGCAGTGCCTTGGGGACATTGTAATTGTAACTGAGGAGAAAGGTCCAGTCTTTCTTTGAAAAGGTGATCGGAACAGACAGGATGTAGTTCATGATGCCGAATTCGGTATGTCTTCGCTCGTAATAATATGGCTTCTTGGCAGAAAATGGGTGGGTTCGATTATAGAGGATGCGGGCAAGGAGGTCCGGATAAATCTCATTCGTACTAATTTGTTCAGTCCCAAACAGTACACTTACGTTTGGATAAAACGAAATACGATCGAAACCGGCCCATTTTCTTTTTACAAGATTGACACCCACACTTGGCATGATCCGGTGAGCGGTTTTCTCTCCAAAATATAAGTAGTAGTCCAGTCGCAAAACGAGCGGCTTAAACTCAACGTAATTTGATATGCCGATGTTGTTTGTATAGGGCACAGAAAGCGTGCTGTCTGATGCCTGGTTGTAGAAGTAGTGACTGTATTCAGCAAGGAGAGAATACTTTTTTGAAAAGGTATGAAGGTACCCGGTTGAGGCGACACTCAAATAGAAATTTGGAGTATACACCTGACTCCAATACGCGGAGTAGTCAATATAAAACCCAGTTTTATGGTAGTAGGAAAGCCCTGGTGCCAGCCCGAATTGGCTGATGTCAAAATTTCGATTATCTGCAAGAATGTTATTGTTATAGCCAAGTCTTAGAGCCATCATTGATTTCTCTTTCAATGGCTCCAACTTCAGAAGACTGTCAATCAACACGAAGATATCAAGGGAGTCCTGGTGAGTGAAGAACGTATCCAGGGATTGCAGGGAGATGGAGTCTTTCCTGACCAATAACGAATCAGCGTGCTGCACTTGGGAAATTGCGGAGCACGCTGATAATAATAAAAATAAAATGGCTAGGCTTTTTTTCAAATGCTAGCTGTCATTTCCTATTCTGTCGTAAGCGTTGATTTTTGTCTCTAAAGTTCTCTTTGCGTTGTTGCAAGGCCCTCCTTTGCTGCAATTGATTGAGTATTAGCTGACGAAAATCCTGTTCGGCTTTTCTCAAATTTAGCATTTGTTGGACACTAATTACGTTAATGATTCGGCCAGAATAGTCTTTCTCAAGATTTAGCTCTCTCTGTTTAAGTTGATATCCAAGGTTAACCAATTCCTGTTGTTTTTTAGGGTCTGGATTATTTGTACCCAAGCCTTGTTGGGCTTGACGGAATTCCTTGCGCATTTCTGATTGCTTCACAGTAAATTCGCGGTAGATGGGCCAAAATTTTTCAGCCTGGTCTGGTGTCAGGCCAAGACGATTGGTGATCATACCGATCCTGGCTGCCTCTACTTTCTCCCGTACTTTTGGATCAATAGTTTGTTGTGGTGGCAGACCATCCACTTCCTGGGCAAAAGAACACCATGAGGTGAACACCAGAAGAAGTGTAAGCCGGGTGGTGTTATTCAATTTCATTAGCTCGTCAAAAATAGTTTATTTCAAATTCACTTGTTAGGGAGTCAAGATCTGCCTCATTCACAATGATTTCATTCATAGAACTTTCTTGAATGGAAGCAGCCTCCTCATTATCCAGGGGTATACCCTCCAGGAGATCATCCAGACTGATGTCGGTGTCTCCCAGGTATGCCACCAGTTCAGCGGAATCTATGGAGGTCAATAACTGTTCGGTGGACTGCGCTCCCGATGTACGGTAAAGCAATGCAGCGACCACAATGGCAAGGACTGGCATGGCGTATTTCAGTCCGTAACGCAAAAAGGGCGCCCATGCAGGCTCTTGCTTCGTATCCGCTACCCGTGCTTGAATGATACCCGGAAGGCGATCAAAATAGCCCTCCGGAACTTCAAAAACGACCTTTTTTGGTATGTCTTCCAGTTTTTTCATCTCGTGCATATTCGACTATTTAAGTTGACAAAAGTTTAATTATTCTTTAAAAATTCCTCAATTTTCTTCACTGCCAGGTGATAGCTGGCCTTTAAGGCCCCCTCTGAAGTGCCAGTGACGGCGGACATTTGCTCATAGGGCATTTCCTCGAAATATTTCAGGTTAAAGACCAGCCTTTGCTTGTCTGGCAAAGTCAATATGGCCTTCTGTAGTTTCAGTTGGATCTCATCACCCGTAAATGAGGAAGAGGAATCTATCATGGCCGTCAGGGTCTGATTTACATCTTCGATAGGAATGAAGAATCTCTTCTTCTTCTTATTGAGGAATGTGAGACACTCATTAGTGGCTATCCTGTATATCCAGGTGTAGAGCTGGGAGTCTTCCCGAAAGCCGTCAATGGATTTATGAACCTTGATAAACACCTCCTGGGTAAGGTCATCTGCGTCGTCATGATCGATCACCATTTTACGCACAAGCCAATAGATCCTTTGCTGATACGATCGCACCAGCATATTGAACCCGTAGTTCCGCGTGTCTGCGTTACGGATTTTGGCTAAGAGCTCTTTATCGTCCAAGGAATGATTCTAAGACTATTCTTTAGACAATAATACTGAGGAATAGTTTAAGGTGACTTAAATAAAAGCCGTCAAGGCATCCACCAGGCTTTCAAATTGTTCTTTTGAATGTGCCGGAAAATTTGCAAAACGCAGATGCCGATGCCTGAATTCTCCGTAACCGTCGCCAGGATCAAGTCCCTTTGCCTTTAGATAGGATTTGAGTTCTGCTGCGCGAGCCCTTGCATCAGCGACAATGACTGTTTTGGATCGGTGATTTTTGTTTTTAACGAATGGCTCCATGTGGGGATGGTCTTCAAGGCACTTATACAAAAGGGCAGCTTTGTATTCTGTTTCTTTTCGTATCGACTGTATCCCTCTTCGGAGAAAGTCCTCTACCACTTTCCCTAATAGATAAATACCAAGCACATTGGGAGTTTCTGGCGTTTGATTCTTTAGAGCGTAACGATGAAGGGAGGGGAGCGAATGGTAACTTCCGACACCCACTCCAAGGGACCGGAGTTTTTCTGACTTGGCGAGGCACCTTTCATTGAAGATCCAGACACCTAATCCGGCGGGGAGCCCAAAGCCCTTCTGAACTGAAAAGAAAACCGAGTCAAGTTTAGTAAAATCCAAGTCAGGGTAGGGCAGAGAGCTCACGGCATCTACAATCACCAGGCTTTCCGGATTTGCATCATGCAAGGCGTGTATTAGCGGAAGTGCTAATGAAACGCCGGTGCTCGTTTCGTTGTGTGTA
>JAYWDR010000384.1:0-11630 GCA_043779735.1 Cyclobacteriaceae bacterium
AAAGAGAAAATAGTTTTTGACCAGCCAACAGACCACCAGAAGTTGGAGTCGCTGCTGAACTCCACGTTGAATGTATCATCATTCACTTCCGATGATTCGGCCGTAGCAGACACAATCTCCAGCTTTCAGGCAATAAAAATTATCCAGGAACAAAATGGTGGATATGGCTGTCACCGGTACGTCATCAGCAACTGTCAAAGCGCTTTCCACATCATACAAGTGTATCAATTGGCAAAATGGCTGGTTTCGCAGAATGATCTTTTGCCGTTGGACATCGTCCCCCTGTTTGAGACCATCGAGGATCTGGCTCACGCTGAGAAGATCATGGAGGAAGTTTATAAAATCCCAGCATACAGACGGCACATTGAGCTTCGGGGCAATAAGCAGACTATTATGATGGGATTCTCTGATGGCACGAAGGACGGTGGGTACTTGCGCGCCAACTGGTCGATCTTCCGGGCGAAGGAGACACTCACGGCAGTGTCAAGGAAGTTTGGTATCAAGGCATTGTTCTTTGATGGCAGGGGAGGACCTCCCGCGAGAGGTGGTGGCAACACCCATGACTTCTACGCCTCTCTCGGCGACACAATCGAAAATAGCGAAGTGCAAGTGACGGTACAGGGACAGACGATCAGTTCAAATTTTGGAAAACCAAATTCCTGCCAGTACAATCTGGAGCAATTACTTTCCGCCGGACTCGAAGGCCAGGTCTTTGGTCATCACAGTGTATTGTCTCCCAACGATAAAGACTTGCTTGATCAATTAGCAGAAGCAGGTTATCGTTCTTATCTCGATTTGAAACTCGATCCGAAATTTGTCCCTTACCTGGAGAAGGTGACGCCCTTGCGCTTTTTTGGTGACACGAATATCGGCTCCAGGCCTGTCAAGCGAACCGGGGAGAGTTTAAAGTTTGAAGACCTTCGGGCCATACCGTTTGTAGGCTCCTGGGCGCAGATGAAACAAAATATACCCGGCTTCTACGGAGTCGGGAGTGCACTAAAAGAATTGAAAGAAAAGGGAAAATGGGACGAACTGCAAATTCTTTATCGCCAATCACTTTTCTTCCGCACCTTGATTGGCAATAGTATGATGTCGCTGACCAAATCATTTTATCCGGCCACGGCCTATCTCGCGAAGGACCCGGAGTTCGGAGATTTTTGGAAAAAAATGTTCAGAGAATTTGAACTGTCGAAGAAGATGATCCTGGAGCTTTCCAATGCGCCTGCCTTGATGGAAAACAATCCGCAAATACGCGAGTCGATACGGCTGAGGGAGAGGATCGTACTTCCGTTGATTACGCTGCAGCAATATGCCTTGATGAATCTTAGAAGTGAGAAGGATAAGGACCATGAGCCGCTTTACCGAAAGCTGATCATACGGTGCATGTTCGGGATTATCAATGCAGCGAGGAATTCAGCATAAGCCTTCGACAAGCCCAGGCTGGGACATAGACATCGTCACACTGAGCTTGTCGAAGTGTGACAGCTACGCCAACAAAAACAAAAATATCAATGGGAAGATGAGTCCCAATCCTGCCAGCCACCAGCCTCGGCTTCTGAAGCTCATTCTTCCCTTTTCGATGAACATGCCCGTCATGGCCATGGTGAACATAGCGATACCGAACGCATCGGAGTAATAAATCCACCACTTGCTGGTATCCTGGTGCAGTTTGGTCATCTGGCTTAGCAGGGGAGTAGCCCGGTAGGTTTCAATTTTTCCTTTTCCGGTGGTGATGTCAACTTGTACGTCATTGCTGGCGTACGATATTTTAAGAATTCCCTTGTCATCCACCGCATACCTCCTCATTTCATCATTGATGTTTTGTGATTTGGAGAAATCCGCAATGAATTTATCATTGATGGAATCTTTGGCTGCAGGCACTGGAATTGATATTTCCATGGAATTATAAACATACCGGCGTGGATGCCAGCTTTGACGGTGGTTCAGAAATACGCCCGAAACAGAGAATGCAATAATAAGTCCAAGGAAGAAGTAGGCAATATCTCTATGGGTGTTGCGTGCGGTGAGTGGCATGGAGATGGGTTTTAGGATTTAAATATAGAGAATGTAATTGATGGGCCTCCACGTACCGGGATATATGACTTAGATTTCACTGCACGCACTATTGCGGGGCTTTATCCCCTCATTGCTGACTTAAGAAACTGGTGAAGCATTGTTGATTTGGTCGGCCCTAATAAGAAATTCGACCGATGCTTGCATCGGTCGAATGAATTCAACTATCAGTCCTTCTTTTCTCCCTTTTCTTTCTTCTCTTCTTTTTTCAAGACCTTACCGTCGGCGGCGATTTGCACTTCAATGGTGGACTTGCCTTTCTCCAACTCCATCTCATAGAACGTACCCTGGTCAGGCGTTTCTGCCTTTTCAGTCTCCTCAATTTTATATCCAGCGAATTCTTTAGCGATTGCCTCCTGTACCGCCTTGGGAAGTTCGGTTTGTTTGATTTCAGTTTCGGAGCCTAGCCATTTGCCGGTCTGGTCAAAGTTTGAAGACTTTTCGGTTTTATTCATCTTGAACTCCGCTTCAAACTCATTGGTACTCTCTTTCGACCATTTTACTTCTTTAGCGGCGGGGAAGAGTTTCGTGAATGCGCTCTTTACTGCAGCGGGCACTTCACTGTCTTTTAATTTTTGAGCGTGGGTAAGTCCGGCTACCAGACTGACTGCACAGAATAGGATGATTTGTTTCATAATGATTGCTTGTTGTTTATTCAAAACTATGAAGAGATACTGAAGAAAAGTTGAATTTTGGCGAGGCCTTGTCACTTTTTTAAAAGAAAACGACAAAGACGTGCTGCGATTCGACGTATGAGTATGACAGTTGCCATTGGTTGATATCGCAGATCTTCTTCACCATGGCCAATCCTAAGCCCCAGCTGTCTTTCGCAGTGGATTGCTTATAGAATCGCTGGAATAGTTTTTCTTTCGGAATGGCCCCGTTAGCCGAAGTATTTGAAATGGAAAAACTGCGAGCCTCAACCTGGATATTGATTGAACCGTTCGGTGCATTGTGAAAAAAAGCATTCTTGATGAGATTCGTTAGCAACAGGTCTGCCACGATCTTGTTCGCATGAAGGGTGCCGTCGCCAGCAAAATCCATTTTAACGTTAATTTTCAAAGTCTCCAGTTGCTCTTCAAAATTGCTCAGGATCTCTTCCAACAATGGCTTGAGGTGAACTTCCTCTTTTTCAAGGAATTGCTGGTTTTCAATTTTTGAAAGCAGGAGCAAAGTTTTGTTTAGCCTGGCGAGACGTTGCGTGGAATTAATGAGGGTTTGAATGATTTCTGATTGATGCTCGGTCAAGTGAGGATCTTCAATGAACAGTTCAAGTTTGGACTGCGTGATGGCTAGCGGAGTTTGCAGCTCATGAGAGGCATTTTCAATAAACTGTTTTTGGTCGATAAAAGTACGACGGGTGCGCCCGGTAAGGTCTTGAATGGATTTATTCAAGGCAACAAATTCCTCAATCCGGCTGGATGTCAATTCAAGCCCGTTAGATTGTTCGACTTCAAACCCATTCAGGAGACGGAGGGTGTCATAAAAAGGTTTCCATAACTTTTTTGACAAATAGCGAGTGCTCAGGTAGAAGGACACCACCATTACGATAAAGACAACCAACAATGACTCGATGAGGCTCTCAACAATTTCGTGTGTTTCTAGCCTGGGAATGGCAATCTCCATCCGGTAATGCTTGCCATCAACTTCGACTATAGAAGCGAGTTTCCGGAATTCATCCCATTCCTTGTCGACCGTTTCATAAATCAACGTATCGGAGTAGACGTCAGCACCGGTACGTTCTTGGCTTAGCGGTGTAATGACAAAATCGGTATAACCAAACACTTCTGGTGAGATATTTCCTTTGTTTTTACTGAATTGTTCAAGGACATGCATTTTGCGATTGTACAGCACTTCATCCGTGCTTTTAAATACTTCTTTCTGGATGATAAAATAGAAAATGCCGAAGAAGAACAATGTCAGCACCAGGAAGATGCCTAAATAGTTCAATGAGGTGAGTGTGAGTAGTTTGATCGGTTTCATTGATCCAGGAGCTGGTAGCCTACGCCGTAAATATTTTTGAGCTCAACGGTCGCATTTGCTTGTTTCAATTTCTTTTTAAGATTTTTTATGTGCACAAAAAGAAAATCAAACGAGTCAACACTGTCCACGTGGTCACCCCAGATGTACTCGGCCAGCGAAGTTTTGGAGATAACCCGGTTCTTGTTGGCGATGAAATGCTGGAGGATGTCAAATTCTTTCTTGGTTAGCTTGACGGAGTGATCACCCACTTTTACAGAATGGAGTTTCAGATCAATTTCAATATTTGCAAATGAAAGGGTGTGAGGAGCATCAAATTTCTTTCTTCGTATGACGGCCTGAATTCTGGCATTCAATTCTGAAAAATGGAACGGCTTGGTCAGGTAATCATCGGCACCGAGATTGAGGCCTTTTATTTTGTCGTCCAGAGAATTGCGGGCTGAGATAATGATGACGCCGTCTGTTTTGTTGATCTTCTTAAGATGAGCCAGCAACTCCAGTCCATTGCCGTCCGGCAGAGTTATATCAAGGAGAATGCAATCATAGGTGTAGAGTGAAATCCTTTCGAGTGCTTCTGCACAATTATTTGCAATATCCGTGTTATACCCTTCCTTTTCTGAAAAGGCAGTTAGGCTTGAGAGCAGATCTATTTCATCTTCGACGATCAGGATCTTCATGGGAAATGAAGCAATGAAGTGCAAAAGTAAAGCCAAATACTATAGGAATTCTGAATTGTTATTGGAATGGCGGCGGTGACTTCAGTTTTCCTTTAGATTCATCCATTATCTTTTCAGCGCCATTCTTTATGATGATTTTCGTAACCATGGGAAATGGCACTAAAAATCAAATGTCTATAGGTAACATCGGTTTATTTTTAAACAATAAAGCTTAATACTATGAAAAAACGTCCTTCTCTTCTCCAGTTGATTGGAATAGTAGCCTTTACACTATCCTGTTTCAATTTGAATGCACAGACCTCTGGCTTTCAACTCATAAAAAATACTGTTATCGGCGGTGAGGGCGGATGGGACTACCTGAGCGTTGATAGTCAGAGCCGTAGACTATACGTTTCTCATAGCACCCAAGTCGAAGTACTCAATGCTGATACGCACGAGAAAGTCGGTATAATCCCTAACCTCCAGGGAGTTCATGGAGTAATAGCAGTCCCTAAGGCAGGACGTGGCATTACCACCAACGGGCGGTCAAACACGGCTACCATTTTTGATCTTAAAACACTGGCATCCATTGTAGAGCTTCCTACCGGCAAAAATCCCGATGCGCTTCTGTATGATAATTTTTCAGACCGTGTATTTGTGTTTAATCACACGGGAGGAAGCGTAACGGCCATCGATATTTTGGGCGGCAAAGTAGTGGGTACCCTTCAACTTGGTGGTGAGGCAGTGGAAGCCGGCGTTTCTGATGAAAAGGGGACCATTTTTGTTAACCTGGAAGACGTGCACGAAATCGTTTCCTTTAATGCCAAAACAATGGAATTCAAGAATCGCTGGAAGATAGCTCCGGGCGAAGAACCTACTGGCCTTGCGATGGACCTGGAAACGCGCAGATTGTTTACGGTATGTCACAATGAAATGATGATCGTCCTCGACGCCGACAATGGTAAAATCGTTGCGCAGGTTCCGATTGGAAAGAGGGTGGATGGCGTGATCTTCGATCCGTCGACCAAGCAGGCGATCAGTTCCAATGGTGAAGGTTCTATCACCATCGTGCAGGAAGTTTCAGCCAACGAATTCAAGGTCCTTGAGACAGTGAAGACCGAAGTAGGAGCTCGCACAATAGCCATTGATCATAAAACTCATCATGTTTTTGTCTCGAGCGCTCAGTATGGAGAAACGCCTGCAGCAACTGTTGAAAACCCGCGCCCGAGACCGAAAGTTGTGCCAGGTACATTTATGGTATTAGAATTCGGAAGAAAATAGAAATCACGCCTCCTATCGGGTTGTTTCAAAAATAGATCGATCGGTAACTTATATGGGACATTCAGTATTGTTGTTCTTGGCTTTTGCTTTGTTGGTTTCTTCCAATATTCTGAATGCTCAAGACCTTGCTTATTATGTTGAACGAGCTAAAATCAACAGCCCATTGATTCAGGATAATAAAAATCAAAGTCAGGCTGCGTACTTGGAAATTGAGCGATTAAAAGCTTTCTATACAAAGGCTCAAGTCACGCTGACAGGTAGTTATATGTTGGCGCCCATTGTATCCAGGGATAATGGCAAATCTGAATTGGTATTAAATTCACCAGGGGCAGATAAATATTCTGGTTATGATATCGCGGCAAGCAATGCTGGTGTTTATCAGGGGATGATAAATTTAAATCAACCAATGTTTAATGGTGCGCGGTATGAAACTACAGCGGAACAAGTGCTTATTGGTGCAAAAATCAATCAAAACACCATTCAACTCACCACTCATGATTTAGAAAAATTTATCACCGATCAATATATCCTATGTCTCCAGGACTATAAGCAGGCTGAATATCTTAGCAACCTGATCAGGATTATCAATGAACAAAGGAATATGGTATCAAAGCTTGTCGAAAATGGCATTGCCAAGCAATCCGACCTTTCTCTACTTACCATTGAACAAAGAACTCAACAAACAGCCTTAAACTCATTCCGGGCTACCTATCGTAGAGATTTGATGGACCTGCGAGTGCTTAGCGGAATTTCGGATACCACCTATCAGGTATTGACAGATATTGATCTTCAACCTCGGGAAGAAGTTGCGACATCACAGTTCACGGAAAGGTACCGGTTGGACAGCCTGAATCTGATGGCAATCCAAAAAGTATTTGAACTAAAGTACAAGCCTGTAGTAGGTTTATTTGCCAATACCGGTTTGAATGCTGTTTATGCCCCCACGATCCCAAACAGACTCGGTATGAGCGCGGGAATAAATTTTACAATGAATTTGACCGATGGCAAACAGCGGGGTATTACTCAGCAGAGGACAGCCATATTAGTGAAGTCAACGCAATTGTATAAAAACTTTTTCTATAGTCAGAATAGTGTTCGTAAGAACAGAATACTAACAGAATTGAAATCAATAGCAGAGCGACTCACTCTTACAGAGGATCAGTTGAAAGAATATCAAAAGCTTCTGGAATTTTATAAACTTGAATTGAGTCGAGGTCAAATATCGGTGATCAACTACATCACGACCTTGAAGAACATGGCTATCGCTCAACGTGATTTTGTAATTCTCAGAACAAACAGGGAGTTATTAGTCAATCTTTATAACTACTGGAACTGGTAAAAATATGCGTACAAACCTGATCGTCATTATCCTTGTAAATGTTGCCATTAGTTCCTGTCGCCGAACTTCTTTGGATGAGGAGTCAACCATAAAAGCTAAGGTTGCAGTGGAGGTCACAGGAATAAGTAAGGGAAATGTTAAGGATGAACTTACACTTTTTGCGAATACGGTATATCTGAAGCGAAATGTAGTGACTGCCCCCATTCCCGCCTTTATTACACAAGTGTTCATTAAACTTGGCGATCCTGTAAAAGATGGCCAGTTGCTTTACTTGTTGGAGACAAAGGAACGCAGGGCCTTGGGATCTCAAGCTGTGGTCCCTGATTCTTCAACTGTTGCTTTTGGTAAAATTGCCATCAAGGCCCCCGCATCAGGGATCATAAGCACATTGGATAAACAGCAGATTGGGGATTATGTGCTTGAAGGTGGACAGTTGTGCACAATTGCTGAGAGCAACGCTCTTGCTTTTGCTGTTAATGTACCGTTTGAATTCGCCGCTTTCGCCAAGGCAGGAAACAAATGTTCATTGGTATTCCCTGACAACTCACGTCATCAGGCAACTTTTACTACTCCTCTTACTACAATGAACTCTCTTGCTCAAACACAAACAATCCTGGCGAAGTCTGATGAAAGAATATTTCTTCCAGAAAATCTTATCGTAAAAGTAATAGTAAATAAGGGCACGGAGGTGAGACAGCAAGTTCTTCCGAAGGCGTGTGTGCTGACGGATGAAATGATGGAGAAATTTTGGGTGATGAAACTCTTGAATGACAGTATTGCCGTAAAAATATGGGTGACTCCCGGAATTAAGAACCGTGAGTTGGTAGAAATTATAGTGCCTGTTTTCAAAGCGGATGACAAATTTTTAATTACAGGGAATTATGGTTTGCCTGACACAGCGCGTGTCACTGTCTTGAAGAAGTAACTATGGTACTTGATAATAAAGGTTACTTTCAAATTTTTGCTAAACCTATACTATTTGTTGGGATTTTGCTGACGGTAGCGGGTGTATTTTCCTATACACGCATGCAGACCAACCTGTTTCCAGAAGTGCTGTTTCCGAGGATCACCATCATTGCAGATGCGGGACAGCTACCGATTGACAGAATGATGATCACCGTCACCAAGCCGGTGGAAAGTGCAGTCAAAAGAGTTCAGGGTGTTACGGTTGTTAAAAGCAGTACCAGTCGCGGAGTGTGTACGATCGACGTCTTTTTCAACTGGGGGATGGACACCTACTCGAAGAAATTGCAGATAGAAAGTCGTATAAACGAGATCAAAAATTTTCTCCCCCTGGGCGTAAACCTGTCCATAGAAGCAATGAATCAATCGTTGTTTCCAGTTTATGGCTTCACCCTGGAAAGCACCAAACATAGTCAGGTAGCCTTGAGGGATCAGGCAAACTTATTGTTACGGCCAATTTTCTCGCAGGTAAAAGGTATTTCTAATGTAGTGGTCAGAGGCGGAAGGGCGAAGGATTTTGTTGTTATTCCCGATCCGGTAAAGCTTTCTTCACTCGGACTTACGCCGAATACATTTCTTACAGTCTTTAACAACAATAATTTTGTTCTCTCGAATGGCTACGTTTCTGATTACCGAAGGCTTTACCTTTCCTTAACAGATACTCGCGTAAATAATTTTGAAGCACTACAAGATATCATCCTAAAAAATGATGGTAACAGGATTGTTCGACTAAAAGATGTTGCCACGATTCAAATTCAAGAGCAACAGGAATTTGTAATCATTAATGCCAATGGGAGTAATGCAGTCCTGATTGATTTAGTCAAGCAGCCAGGGATAAATCTTATTGACTTTGCCGAGGATGTAAAGGAAAGAGCAAATGAAGCCAGAAAGCTCTTGCCACACGGATATGAATTAAGACCATATTACGATCAGAGCGCCTTCGTCGGAGACAGCATTGACAGCGTAGTCAAAACGATTTATGAGGGCTTGTTCCTGGCGCTTATCGTTATGATCGTTTTTCTTAGGTCTTGGCGGTCAAGCCTGGTGGTGATGCTCACGATACCGGTAACCCTTGCCTTTACGATACTGGTACTTTACCTGGCTGGAATAACTATCAATATCATGTCCTTGGGTGCCATTGCAGCGTCATTAGGCTTAATCATTGACGATGCCATAGTTATCATCGAACAAATTTACCGCGGCCATGAAGATCACCCCGAGAAGGATCGATTCACTGTGGTGAGAGAAGCGATTCATGGTTTATTCCCTGCCATGGTTGGATCATCCCTGGCAACCATCGTTATCCACTTTCCATTTCGTTTGATGAGCGGACTGGCGGGTAGTTTTTTTAGGGAACTTTCTGACACGATGCAGTTGACAATGGTCACCTCTTTTTTAGTTACCTGGTTACTGCTCCCCGTACTTCATTTAATCATCGGTTACAGGCCTTCATTAAAGCCACAAGCCCACAGCGTGTCCGATTCGGTCAATCGGTTAACCTGGCTGACGTGGTTCTTCAATAAACCTATTATTGCCATCCTTCTGGTAGTTAGCTTAACGGGCTCTGCATGGTGGGCTTCAGGCAAAATTGAAACAGGCTTTTTGCCGGAACTTGATGAAGGCACCATTGTGCTGGATTATATCTCCCCTGCAGGAACTTCCCTTGAAGAAACCGATGCCATATGCAAAGACATTGAGAAGATCATTGATGTTCATCCCGATGTAGAATCCTATTCTCGGAGAACGGGTATACACATGGCATTCAAAAGTGATCCATCTAACATTGGTGATTATTCAATCCAATTAAAAAAGGAACGAAAAAAAACCACCGAACAGGTAATCAATGAGCTTCGAAAAGAAATCGAAGCGAATGTGGTGGCGATGGAAGAGATTTCTTTTGGTCAACGTATAGCTGATTTATTGGGCGACCTGATGAGTACACCTCAACCCATTCAGATAAAAATATTCGGTGACGACTACAGCATCTTAAAAGTATTGGCAAGAAAGGCCGATACGCTTTTACAGCAGATACCTGGGATTACTGACATCAACAATGGTCTTGTGACAGCGGGGCCCTCCATAATATTCCTTCCTGACCAGGAAAAGTTGAGTTTGTACAAAATTTCTCTTACTGATTTTCAGACGCAACTGATGATATATACAGCGGGAGTTCCGTTAGGTCTAAACGCAAATGTGGCAATCCCATCACCCTTCCAGGCAGCTATGACGGGTGGTTTACAAATTGGGCAGCTTCAGGATGGGGAACAAATGCGCAGAATACTGCTCCGCTTTACTAATTTTAAAGACAACGATTTAGAGCGTCTAAAACGCCAGTTCATTTTTTTGCCGGATGGCACGACAAGGCCATTGTCTTTTTTTTGTAATATCAAAATCATCCCGGGTGAAATTGAATATCGCAGAGAGGATCTTAAATCGAATGTAATCATTACAACGCGTCTTGAAAACATCGATTTGGGTACAGCTATAAAAGCAATTCAAAAGAAATTGGCCGAAAATCTTCCATTGCCACAAGGGTATACAATTGTTTATGGAGGTGCCTATGCAGAACAACAACAATCATTTAAAGAATTGTTGACGATTTTAGCGATGGCAACGCTGTTAGTGTTTGGAGTTATAATGTTTTTGTTCAAGGAGTGGAGAATATCCACCCTTATTTTATTCATTTCGGTCACGGCCATCAGTGGATGCATTCTGGCGCTGTACCTGGTGGGCATACCTTTAAATGTAAGCAGCTATACGGGCATCATTATGATTGTCGGTATTATATCGGAGAATGCAATTTTTACTGTCAATCAATTCAGACAAAACATACAGGAAACTGGTGATGTTGATCAGTCGATCAATTATGCGATAGCCTTGCGCATTCGTCCTAAATTAATGACGGCTATCGGAGCCATACTCGCTTTGATGCCTCTTGCGCTAGGTATTGGATTGGGTGCCCAGATGCAACAGCCCTTGGCGGTCGCAGTTATAGGAGGATTTTTGGCAGGACTTCCATTGTTGCTCCTTGTGCTTCCAAGTTTTATGAGGGTATTATATAAGAAATGATTTGAAGAATACCCGTAAATTTTGAAGGTATCCAATCGTACTCTGCATATAGAACGTCGTACCAGGGATAAACAACACATTTTGAGTGTCTAACCACCAACACCAAGTCACCCATGACTCAAGGGGTCACCTGCGTTGGATGAAACATTCACTAAAATTGAGGTACTGGAAAATGGATCAAACCAACATATGATGACCATCATGGATTCGATGAGAATAAAATTGCAGCCGATGCGACACAAGATCAAATGAAAAAATTAGAAGATTTT
>JAYWDR010000385.1:0-4205 GCA_043779735.1 Cyclobacteriaceae bacterium
CTGAGAAAGGAGCGCTACGCTTCATTCGACTCTGGAAAAGGTAGGCAATTTGAGTCGGGTAAGCTTTCAATTGGGCAGCTCACAGAAATGGCTCACAGAAATGGCGAGCCGGTGCAAGTCAGTGGCAGGCAGGAGTACTTTGAAAATATTTTGTCGAGATTTGTTTAGGAATAAATTTGTGAGTTGTTAGCCAGCTAAATGAATCTGATTGTTATCTGTACCGGTCCCACTAATCCACCCTTGATGTGAAAATATCACTGCTTACCACACTTTACTATTCATCGGATTATGTCAATGAGTTTTACAAAAGGAGTCTTGCGTCTGTTAGGAAAATGGTGCCAGGGGTAGAGTATGAGTTTGTTTTCGTGAATGACGGTTCTCCTGATGACTCCTTGTTGAAAGTACTTACTCTGAGTGAAAAAGATTCAAACATTACGGTAGTTGACTTATCTAGAAATTTTGGACATCACAAAGCAATTATGACAGGTCTGCAGTACTGCCATGGTGACTACGTGTTCCTTATCGATTGCGATTTGGAAGAAAGTCCGGAGCTCTTTGAGGTATTTTGGGAAAAGATCCAGGCGGATAAGGCATTGGATGTTGTTTACGGTGTACAAATTAAGAGAAAAGGCGGATGGTTTGAGCGGACAAGCGGATGGCTGTTTTACAAACTCATCGCTTCGCTTACCTCACTGGACTACCCTCCGAATAGATTGACGGCTCGTATAATGACAAGTCGCTATTTGAAAGCTGTGACTTCACATGGTGAGAGAGAACTTGATATCTGGGGTATTTTTGCGCTCAGTGGATTTAAGCAATTGGCTGTTCCTGTCAGCAAAGGATTTAAGGGGTCATCCACATATACCTTTGGGCGTAAACTGGGCGTGGCGATCGATTCCATTACCTCGCTCACAAACCGTCCATTATACTTCACTTTCATCATCGGCTTTCTTTCATTCTTCTTCGCATGCCTCTATGTTGCGTATATCATCTACGAGAAAATGTACTTAGGTGTTGCGATTGAAGGGTGGGCCAGTACATTGGCCAGCATTTGGATGGTGGGGGGTATGATATTGTTGGTGCTCGGAATTTTTGGGATCTATCTATCCAAAATGTTTATTGAAATCAAGGGCAGGCCGCTAAGTATTGTAAGGAAAATATATAAGTCAGATTGAGCAGTAGAAGACTCACCCCTTCAATGGTTGTATTCTTTCAATCAGGACGAGGCAATCTCGTTTGTAGTATCCGACTACTTGGAAAGTGAAATGCAATGTTCGGCTTTCTTCTGCAAGCATTTCAAGTAAAGAAGAGTTTGTGTAGCGAAATGATTCCTCGCCATTGCCTGCATTGGTAGACTTTCTAGCGATCCAACCTAGACAATTAGTTTGATCCGATAGGTTGTTAATCGGTTCAGAGATGATAATCTTTTGAGAGGCACTGACCATTCTGGACAGTAGGCTGTGTATGTCTTTTTGGAAATGATACAATGAACCTATAATGATGAGCATCTCAGCCTTGTCTAATCCTGAAGAATCGAGCAGATCGGCACAGTGCGCATCAAAACCTTTGGCTATCGCACGCCGTACAAAATATTCATTGGTGTCTATGCCTTGCCATTGAATATGGTGCGAGGTGCAATAGCGTGCCATGAAAACGTCTCCGAAGCATAACTCCAAAACGCTTTTGGGTTTATGGTGCGCAATGACCCGGATGACCTGCTCAAATCTTTTCTTGTAACCGAAGCCATACAGGATATTCATCAGACCCTGGTAAAGCCATATATGCCTGTATATCAGACTAACACTTTTCATTATTTTGATCGCTTTCCATGGTTACAATACTAAGCATACAAATTCAAAGATGATATTCTGCTTGTAAAATGGAATTGTTCTACCTTAGAGCGGATTCTGAATTACGGATGCTTAGCTTCAATAAACCTTACCTGACAGGCAAAGAACTGGATTATATTCGTGACGCCGTAGATCGCAGAAAGCTCTCCGGAAACGGATTGTATACCAGAAAGTGTCAGGATTTCTTTACTGCCAGATATGGCTTCAAGAAAGTATTGCTTACACAGTCGTGCACTGATGCTCTGGAAATGGCCGCACTTCTGCTCGATGTGGGGCCAGGAGATGAAGTCATTCTTCCATCGTATACATTCGTTTCTACCGCCAATGCGTTTGCGTTGCGTGGTGCCACGTTAGTGTTTGCTGATTCTGAAAAAGATACTCCCAATATCGATATAGGCCACGTTAGACAATTAATAACAACTAAGACAAAAGCGGTAGTGGTCGTTCATTATGCTGGCGTGGCCTGTGATATGGATTTACTGTTGACACTGGCAGAGCAGCATCACTTCTTCATAGTGGAAGATGCGGCCCAGGCGATTGATTCTTATTATAAAGGCCGGCCACTGGGTTCGATTGGCCACCTGGCATGCTTCTCCTTTCACGAAACCAAGAATATTATTTCCGGTGAAGGCGGTATGCTCGTAATTAATGACGACCGATTTACGATCCGGTCGGAAGTGCTTTGGGAGAAAGGGACAAATCGTTCCGCTTTTTTGCGTGGCGAAGTCGATAAGTATAGCTGGATGGATATAGGATCCTCGTTTCTTCCATCGGAAATGACCGCAGCCTTCCTATGGGCACAGTTGGAGCAAATGGATAACATTCAGATGAAGCGTATGGAATGTTGGAACATGTATCATAAGGAATTATCATCCCTTGCCAGTCAAGGCCACCTGGCACTGCCTGTCATCATGCCTTATGCTACTAATAATGCCCACATGTTTTACATAGTGTGTCGGTCGGGCGATGAGCGGAATGCATTGATAGCACACTTAAAGTTGCAGGAAATTCAGGCAATCTTCCACTATATCCCCCTTCACAACAGTCCATACTTCATCAAAAAGTACAGTGGCAGGCCGCTTTTACAAGCCCAACGATTTTCGGAATGCATCTTACGCTTGCCGTTCTTTACAGAATTAACCGAACCGGAAAGCAACCTTGTAATAAACTCTATCAACCAGTTTTATAATTCCTGAATTTTAGAGATTTTAGAAGTAGGGAGTAAGTAACTTTAGACACAACGACTTTTCATGAATAGAAAACTTAGGATGGGCATGGTGGGTGGCAGCCTGAATGCTTTTATCGGTGCCATACATCGCAAGGCAGCCAATCTCGATGGCGAAATAGAATTGGTTTGCGGGGCATTTAGCAGTAACGCGGAAAAATCAAAAGCCAGTGGAGAAGCACTGTACCTGAATCCTCATCGTGCGTACGCAAGTTTTGAGGAAATGATTCGTATGGAGAGAGAACTTCCGGGCGACCTCAGGATGGATTTTGTGTCTATTGTCACACCGAATCACCTGCACTTTGCTCCCGCCAAAATGGCGCTTGAGCACGGCTTTCATGTCATCATCGATAAGCCCCTGGCATTTAACCTGGCCGAAGCGAAATCGCTGAATAAAATTGTCAAAAAGACGGGACTGGTATTTGCCCTTACCCACACCTACACGGGCTACCCTATGGTGAAGGAGGCCCGCAACATGGCAATGACAGGCGTGATTGGTAAAATACGCAAAGTGTATGTTGAATATCCTCAAGGCTGGTTGTCAACCTTTCTGGAGAGTACGGGTCAAAAACAGGCGAGCTGGCGTACTGATCCTGAAAAGTCAGGGTCGGGGGGTGCTATCGGTGATATCGGAACGCATGCAGCAAATCTGGCTGAGTACATCATAAGTTCCAACATCAGTGAGATTTGTGCATCACTCAATATTGTTGTTAAGGGGCGCAGGCTTGATGATGATAGCTCGATGCTTTTGAAGTTTGATAATGGTGCTACTGGAACATTGCTGGCAACACAAGTCGCGGCCGGCGATGAAAACAACTTAAACATTCGGGTATATGGTGAAAAAGGAGGACTTGAATGGAAACAAGAAGAGCCGAATTCGCTCATCGTAAAATGGCTGGATAAACCCAGAGAGATTTATCGGGCAGGATGGAGCTATCTTTCTGATTCAGCCAAGAAGAATATACGAACACCGAATGGCCACCCGGAAGGATATCTCGAAGCGTTTGCCAATATTTATATGAATTTTGCGAAGGCAGTTCGGGACTATAAGCCTGGGAAGAAAATTGATCCGGCGAAATATGACTTTCCTGATGTGAATGACGGCGTGAGGGGGTTAGCTTTCGTGGATG
>JAYWDR010000386.1:0-4150 GCA_043779735.1 Cyclobacteriaceae bacterium
ACCCAACAGAAAGTCAATGTAGAGGAAGACCTTGCCGGTACCTTGGTTAGGCTCAAGGAAATCCAGGTAGAACTAGATCAAAAGATTGATGAGATAAAAAAACTGGGTGGCGATGTCGCCGAGCTTCAAAAAGCAAAAGCAGAAGTGGATGCTCAGCTCAGACGCAATGTTGGCAAGAGCGCAAAAGCCATCAAAGAACTGAAAGACAGGGTGGAAGGCTATGAAGAGTTGCTAAAGCTCAAAGATGAGGAAATTGAAAAACTTAAGTCCGTCAATAAAGAATTGTTCAGCGAAAACAGACAGCTTAAGACTCAGAAAAATGTCTTAAATGATTCTATCAACAGGCTGGCTACGACCACGGATCAACTCGCCAGCAAAGTGGCAATCGCCAGTCAATTGAAAGCGGAAAATTTATCTATCAAGGCTGTCAACTCCAATGGAAAAGAACGTGAATCCCCCTTCAAGAACAAACAACTTGAGAAACTAAAAGTGGAATTTAACCTCGCCGATAACAAGGTGGCACCCATTGAAGGCAAGAAAATTCTGATTCGTGTGATGGACGAAAATGGCCAGATCATCTTCGACGTCGCCAAGGGTTCTGGTACTTTCATGCTCAGCAACAAAGAAGAGTTTTATACCGCCGTGCAGGAAATTCTTTTTGATAACACCCGTCAGAAGCTAACCTTTTATTATGAAAAGGGATCAGACTACCCATCCGGCAATTATTCCATTGAAATCTACGCCGATGGTTATCTGATGGGGGGAGCTCAGTTTGTCATCAAGTAAACTGTACAGCGACATCAATTTGAGTGGCCGTGGATTGGGGATGTTGGCATTGGGGTGTTAGCTTTTGGCCTTTAGCTATTGGCAGGTTGCAACTAACTGTCAGCGGCAACCAGCCAAGGGCCAAGTGTCACGAGCCAATCCCTCCCAACCCCATTCCAACGCAAACTATCTATCTCGACCTCTTGTACTGTACAGTATCTGAGCCAAGAAAAGGAAGGCTATAGTTTCCTGTATCAATCTGAGTCTTTGGAAGAAGAAGTCCCAAGTCCTGAACCCCGGATTTAGTCACCGCAGTCTGGTAGAGGAAAATTTTCTTCAATGCAGCAAGTCCTTGCAATGAGCGTATCCCCTGGTCAGAGATACTGGTAGATCTGAGATTAAGTACCGCAAGGTTTTTCAACAATGTCATCGTTTGAAGGTCCGCATCGGAGATCGATGATTGCTGCAGTGACAACTTTCTAAGCTGAGGCAGGTCTGCTATAGCACGAATCATTTCCTGCGAAATTTTACAGCCAGCCAGGTCGAGCTCAACCACATTCTTTGAAATGGACTTGATACCGGAGGCATCTTCAGGTGTAACATCTTTTTTGCCTACAAAACTCACAAACAAGTAATTTGTATTTGCAGCCAACGGCAAAATAACCACGTTTGATTTTCTTAATCTTTCCAACATAGTCTCATCTGCTGCCGCGACATCACCAGCAGGAAAATCCTGTCCGTTGACCTCCTGAGATTGAGTTCTGAGGAATTCAGTCATAACTTCCGGATTCTGCAGTTCGCTTACATGGCTTTCGAATGAGGCGCCTTCATCAATCCAAGCGCTTATGACATCGATTTCAAGTGATGTCAACTGCTGCCGTTCGCGCGGAGGCATGTGGTGTTCCATTTCAACTGAAAGTGTAATACGCTTAAACAATTCACTTTCATCCGGATTACCAGCCACGAAAACCTTCCCATGTTTTCCGCCCTTCTCCATCCACTCGCGGGTGTCCATCCTTAGTTGACCCTTCTGTTTTTTGGAGCTATGACAGGTGAAACATTTTTGTTCCAGAATAGGCCTTACCACATCCGCAAAAACAATGGCCTGATCCGGATTGGATAGTAATATTGGATTGCGTTTCGCTATGACATCGGGTTTTGCAGCAGAAGCAAACAAATAATCTTCCCCGTGAGTGATCGTTCCACCCAAGTGGCCAGTAACGGTTACAAGTACTACCAACACAAAGAACAAAGCCAGTCGCACTCTCTTTCTTTTGGACTTATTGGGAATGAAAGAATATCTCCTGTGGAGGTACACGACTATGGCCAACGCGGCTGTTCCAATACCAAGGTTCCGGTGTAACATCAACAGACGTTCGTCATATCCGCCTTCCGTCGACAGCCAGTAGCCAGTTATGGCAGCAACAATAGCAGCAAAAGCCCCCACAAAGAGTGAAGGTCTGACGGCGTATCTTAATTTGCGATAGCCCTTGAAACGAGACAGCACCTCGAACAAGAATGCAATCAACAAGATACCAATGGGTAAGTGAACCAGGACCGGATGAAAGCGACCGAGAAAAGATAAATCCATGAATTATCAGGAATAACGCTTACACAACATTTCAAGCATGAAGGTATTAATCTCCCATTGGTTGCTCAAAGGTTGTCTTGTGTACACCGGCTTCAGCAAGACAGAAGCTTCGAGGTTCTCTCTAAACTGACCAAAATGTTTATCAACGTTTTTGTCAGACCCGCCAACGAGGAAGCCAAACTTAAGATTATTCTCACTCAACGCCTTCACTAATTCTTCCCGGTCATTTGCTTCCGATGGACCATACTTCAACACCATCATATCCCGCGGCCTTGACTTTCTTACAGAACTCCGCCCAATTCCCACTAAAGCCCCAGTTGGTGGCAAATACCCAAAGCTGGTAGCCAGGTTGATTCGATACTTTTAATGGTTCATCAAAAGATGACAAGGCGCCGCCCAATGTAGCAGCCCCGGTAAGACTAATAAATTCTCTGCGAGAGTACATGATGGCTGGTATATGCGTTACGTTGTAATTTCCTCAATCACCTTTCCCGACACATCGGTCAATCGAAAGGGCCGGCCCTGAAAGTGATACGTCAGCTTCTCATGGTCAAAGCCAAGTTGGTGTAAGATAGTCGCCTGCACATCATGCACCGACGTTTTGCCTTTCACCGCTGCATAGCCTATTTCATCTGTTTCACCCCAACTTCTACCTCCCTTGATACCACCACCTGCCATCCACATGGTGAAGGCCTCCACATGATGATCGCGTCCGAAGAAAGGCATTTTTTTGTTATCGCGATTTTCCTGCATGGGCGTCCTGCCAAACTCCCCGCCCCACACTACCAATGTCTGGTCCAACAGACCTCGCTGTTTCATATCCAGAATAAGAGCGGTCATGGAACGGTCTATACCTCTGCATTTATTTCTAAAGCCTAGATCAAGGGCTGTACTTTCGTCTGTGCCGTGACTATCCCATCCCCAATCGTATAGCTGCACGAACCGCACACCTTTTTCAATGAGTTTGCGTGCCAACAGACAATTGTTCGCAAAGGAAGTCTTGCCGGGGTTTGTGCCATACAGCTGATGGATATAGTCTGGCTCATTACTGATGTTCATCACTTCCGGAACGGCGATCTGCATCCGGTACGCTAATTCATATTGATTGATGCGTGTCAGCGTTTCCGGATCGCTGAATTCTTCATAGTGCCGACGGTTCACCTCATTGATGGCCTCTATTGTCTTCTTCTTTAACTCCCGACTGATGCCATCGGGGTCGGTGATGTAAAGTACTGGATCGCCCTCTGACCTACATTGCACACCCTGGTACACAGAAGGCAGGAATCCACTACCCCAAACGCTTTTCCCTGCATCCGGGGTCTTTCCGCCCGAAGTCAATACTACAAATCCAGGCAGGTTGGAATTCTCAGAGCCCAGGCCATACGTCACCCAGGCCCCCATGCTGGGACGGCCCAGTCGCGGAGCTCCGGTGTGCATGAATAATTGTGCAGGGGCATGATTGAATTGATCCGTTGAAACAGCCTTCAAAAAAGAAACATCGTCAGCAATCGTTGTGAAGTGAGGCAGGTTATCAGATATCCACGCACGGGATTCTCCATGCTGTTTGAAGATGGCCTGCGGGCCCAGCATCTTGGGCACACCACGGATGAAAGCAAATTGTTTTCCCTCCAGCAAAGAAGGTGGACAATCCTGGTTATGGAGCTTTGCCAGTTCCGGCTTGTAATCGAAAAGCTCCAGTTGGGATGGCGAGCCTGCCATATGCAGGTAGATAACGCTTTTTGCCTTTCCAGGAAAATGTGGCGACCTGGGAGCAAGCGGCTCACGGAGCAATCC
>JAYWDR010000387.1:0-4142 GCA_043779735.1 Cyclobacteriaceae bacterium
ACATCCAGCACAATGCAATCGCGCAGTTGATTGATATTCACTAAGTCAAAATAATCATTACCGATGGATGTGAGGTCAATATCATTAAAACCATGGAATTTTCTCCACTCGGCACCAAAAGCGCGGATCGTTCTGGAATCTAAATTTGTATCTGTTTCATCATTGAAAGAGTGAATCGATTGGCTCGGTTGGCTATGAAGAACCCTCTTAGGGGAATGGCTGTATGGAAGCATGGAATGGTCTAATTAACCCAAGACAATAACAAAGCGATGAATTCCGCCTCATTAATTTCACAAATAAAGGAATGCTTTTGTGATTAAAAAAAATGGAGTGAGATGACACAATTATTTTAATTGTAAATTGGCCGCAGATAACGCCCTCATACTAGGCTATAAAGCCGACGAATGCCAGAATCCATAGAATACATTATCCAACCTAAGAGCAGGTACCCTTTCAACTGGGATGAACTCTGGCGCTATCGAGAATTGTTTTACTTTTTTACTTGGCGTGATATTAAGATCAAGTACAAACAAACTATCCTAGGTTTTTTTTGGGCCATTCTTCAGCCAGTTCTAATGATGCTGATCTTGACTCTCTTCTTCGGTCGGGCGATGGAAAATCCGTCGTTGGAAATTTCATACACGGTCTATGTTTTTACGGGCATTCTGATATGGAATATTTTTTCATCAGGGCTTACCAACGCGGCCAACAGTATGGTAAGTAATGGTCCAATTATTAAGAAGATATATTTTCCGAGACTTATCATCCCGGTCTCTGCAATCCTCGTTGCCTTATTTGATTTTATGGTTTCTTTCATTGTGTTTATTCCTATTCTGTTGTATTATCGGCAGCCGGTGACTTGGGTGGCTCTTTGGAGTTGGCCAGCGTCCATATGTGTGAGCATGATTGCAAGTCTAGGTCTAGGGTGTTGGCTGGCAGCACTGAATGTCAAGTACCGTGATTTCCGATATGTTATACCTTTTTTGGTCCAGGTCTTATTTTTTCTGACGCCTGTCATTTATCCAGCTTCCCTTTTGAAGGATCCTCTACTTCAATACATTCTGGCAGTGTCACCATTGTACGCAGCCGTCGAATTGTTTAGGTTGCCGATGATGGGTAGTATTTATTCAATGAGCTTGATGATGATTAGTCTTTGTTCCGGGCTTGTTCTCTTGCTAATTGGAATAATTTATTTCAAGGCTACCGAGGATTTCTTTGCTGATTTTGCTTGAAATAGATGAAGAAGCCAATTTTAGAAGTGATTGCCATCGGCAAGAAGTATCGTATTCGCCATCTCACTGGTGGATATTTAAGTCTGCGGGAACGAATTGTTGATGTCTTGCATTTTGAGAAAAACATTACGGAGGACTTCTGGGCGCTGGAGGATGTATCATTCCATGTTGAACAAGGAGAGTCATTAGGAATCATTGGTCGCAACGGAGCAGGTAAATCAACCTTGCTCAAGATTCTTTCCAAAATCACACTACCGACGAAGGGCAGAATCATATCCCGTGGACGAATTGCCAGCTTGCTCGAAGTGGGAACCGGCTTCCACCCTGAGCTGAGTGGTCGTGAAAATGTTTTTTTTAATGGATCGCTTCTTGGGATGAAGCACAATGAAATTGTGGCTAGATTCGAGGAAATAGTTGATTTTAGTGGGACAGAAAAATTTCTGGATACACCTCTGAAACACTATTCAAGCGGGATGCAACTAAGGCTCGCCTTTTCAGTTGCAGCATTTTTGGAACCGGAAATTCTTGTTGTTGATGAGGTTTTGGCGGTCGGTGACGCAGAGTTTCAAAAGAAGTGTCTGAGTAAAATGGAAGATGTTAGCAGGAGCGGAAGAACAGTCCTTTTTGTCAGCCATAATATGGAGGCCGTCCGAAGTTTATGTCCTAAATGTATTGTACTAAATCATGGAAGGCTTCAATATAAGGGTTCAACGGCTGAAGCAATTCAGCTTTATCTGGAAACGCTTACCCGCGAGCAAAGGACCTTATTTCGTCCTGATAAACCGTTAGAAGGTAAGGGCTTTTTTCTCCTGGAATGCTCTGTAAAAGCCGGGTTATCAGCAGTTTCAAGCATCAAAAACGGTGATCAAATGCATGTACAGTTTAAACTATTGAAACTTGAATCGTGCACATTCTCATTGTATCTTTTCGTATTTCGAGATGAATCACTTGCCTTCATTTCGTCCGACCTACATCAACCCACTGCAGATCAAGTTCATGGCGCCCAATTTGAGGTAACGTTCACGATTCCTCCGTATCTTTTGAATCCGGGGTATTGTCGTTTGGGTCTAATGATTGCTGATTACAATGGAAACACGGAACAGTTTTTCAATGAAATGGATTTATTGAGTTTTACTGTTGAAGACGATGGATTGAGGAGAGGAAACCGATATACTCTAGGATGGTCGGGGGCTGTGAGTCCTTTGCTGGCGATCCATGCTCAATCTTTTGATTTGATATGATTTATTTGAAAAACAAATTATTCAATTTTTTGGAGGAGAGAGTGGCCCTTCCGTTGATGAAGTCACTGCAGCGGCAAAGCGATTTCTTGATTAAGAATATTGGAGCTAATAGAAATGGACCAGGTGCTCCACGTGCCTTGGTCATTTACGTTTCCACCTCCATTCCATACTACATGTCAGGTAATGTTTACGCCTGTCCCATCATTGACTCTCACGCGATGTACTGGGAATCGGCGGAAATAGTCAACGTGCTCGTCAACCATGGTTTTGTGGTGGATTTCATAAATTGCTTCAAACCGATTCCTGAAATTGCTTGGGAAAAGTACAAATTGGTTGTTGATGAAGGTAACAATCTCATCAATGCACCAGATGTGCCGGGTCAGGTTAGGGCCTTCTATTGCACAGGACTTCCATGGGATTTTCATAACGCCGCAGAACTAAGACGTCACAAGGAATTCTACGAAAGAAATGGTGTGTTATTGAATCCTCAGCGAATTGTCCGACCGAACTTCTCCGATCAAAAATCAAATTATATCTTTTGTTTTGCCTATAAGGAATGGATGGAATTATTTTCTCCCATCCCTGTGAGGCAACCGATCACCACCAGTGTAACGTTTGTTCCAGACAAGATTGAGCGTGATTATTCAAAACGGGAATTCTTATGGCTGGGTAGCCATGGTCCAATTCACAAAGGTTTGGATTTGCTAGTAGAAGCGTTTCGCGAATTACCAGGTGTAAGACTCAATGTTTTTGGCCCGATCACAGCTGACCTCCTTTTCTTTTCATGGCTGGTCAAGGAAATTAGGGCAAATCCGAATATTGTTTTCCATGATACAGCCACAATATCAGATATCCATTTTCAGTCTGTTGTCAAGAACTGTGTGGCGCATATATTTCCAAGTTGTTCGGAAGGGGGAGCGGGGTCTGTTGCGCAAACATCTCATTTTGGTCTTGTGCCTGTTGTCACACACACGGCCAATGCACTCAGCGGCCAACTGGGATTTACTATTAGATCCTTAGATACCCGCCAGATAATAATAGAAATCCAGGAGCATGTGAGGAATATTCTTGAACTTTCAGAAATAGAGATCGCACAGAAAAGTGATTCCTTAATCGAATTTGCCAGAAAGACACATACCAGAGAAGTATATTCGAGGTTATTCACGGAATTTGTCAGGCAACTAAAATAAACCAGCCAATCTCCATTCATGAAAAGTAAAGAAACTATTGAGCGGATTTATATCACGCAGGCCGACTTCATTAAAGTTGAGAATGAGGTGCGGTTTCAGGAGCATCTGAAAAGGTATGCGGCCATTCGGAGATTTTGCTATGGGGGAGTCCTCGATTTTGCCTGTGGCTGTGGTTATGGTAGCTATATTCTCGCCGTTAATCCGGACGTAAGCAAAGTAACTGGTCTGGACGTAGACGCTCTTGCTGTAGAGTGGGCCAAGAGTCAGTTTTTGCATCCAAAGACGATCTATCAAGTGGGTAACTGCAAAGACATAAGTGATGAATTTGATACTCTGGTCTGTCTTGAAACGGTTGAGCATATCGAGGATCGCAACGACCTCATAGAATTGGTAAAGCGATGCAACTTCAAAGTTATGATCCTGAGTTTTCCGGATAAGAAGTCAACTCACTTCAACTCATTTCATTTTCATGATTATGT
>JAYWDR010000388.1:0-4141 GCA_043779735.1 Cyclobacteriaceae bacterium
TTTGTGTGGCCCAACAAATATTTTTCAATCATCAGCGAGGCGATGGAGGCCGCCGCCCGGGCGCCCTGACCTGCGTCTTCTACGTATACGGAGATTGCTATCTTCGGATTCGTGCGCGGTGCAAACGCAATAAATACTGCATGGTCAGGGCGTGGTGTATTTTGAACCGTACCGGTTTTTCCACAGACTACGATGTCCTGTAACTTTGCTCGGTATTGTCCTGTGCCGGCCTCTACCACTTGCTGCATGGCATCGGCCGCCACACGAAAGAAGGAAGAATCAATGGTTGTATAGTGCTTTTCCTGATATCGTGGTAATGGCTTTCCGTCGCCAATCACCTTGACAATGTGCGGTGTATAATAAAAGCCACGATTAGCAATGGTGGCGACAAAGTTGGCCATTTGTATAGGCACGACAAGATTTTCACCCTCGCCGATAGCGATGGAATAGATGTTGGAGAATTTCCAAGGCTGGTTGCGATAGGCACGGTCATACATTTCTGGTGTGGGGACAAGTCCATTTTTTTCGTTCGGGAGGTCTACCCCTAATGGTTTACCAAAACCAAAGCTCATGATATGTTTGTCCCATTCCTCCAATCCAATCCGTGTGTCTTTGTACGGATCGTTAATCACTCCCTTGTTCAACATTCTGCGAAGAACGCCAAGAAAATAGGGGTTGCAGGAGTTGGCAATGGCTCCTCGCAAATCTTCATTGCTATGCGCTCCATGGCAGTCAATAATCGTGCGGTCACAGCGAATGCGCGTCTCTGGTGTTATAACTCCTTCTTGCAAGGCTGTCATGGCCTGTGCGATCTTGAAAATAGAGCCCGGTCGATACTGTGCCATTAATGGACGGTTAAATAGTGGCTTGTTAGTATCGCTGCTGATCAACCGAAAGTTTGTACTGTACTGCCGGCCGGTAAGAAGGCTTGGATCGTAGGAGGGACCGGAAACGAGCGCAAGAATTTCCCCAGAAGTAGGTTCAATAGCGGCAATGCTACCCGCTTTGCCTTTCATTAAATATTCTCCGTACTGCTGCAAATCCAGATCGATGCCGGTTACTAAATTCTGGCCAGGTACCGAGAGAGTGTCATAGGCTCCCTCTTTGAAGGAGCCTTTTATTATGCCCTTCACATTGCGCAGTTTTATGCGCACTCCTCTTCGGCCCCGCAACTGTTCTTCATAATACGCTTCGATACCACTTTGTCCTATGTAGTCACCTTGCTTGTAAATTCGGCTGATATCTGCCTCTAATTGATTTTTATTAACCTCACTCACGTACCCTAATGCATTGGCTAACGCGGAGGACGTGTACGCTCGTGTTGTGCGGGTTTGTACATAAAGGCCTGGGAATTCATCCAAATGATCCTGAACTCTGGCAAAGTCTATGGTAGAAAGTTGGTTGATGAACAGCGTGGGCTTGTATCGCGAAAATTCTTTCCGCGCCTTCATTTCTTTAAATTTTCCCCTTAACTCCTGAAGTGAGATATTAAACACCTTACAAAATCTAGCCGAGTCAAATTTTTTCACATCTTTTAACAACACTTCTAGTTTATACTCTGGTGTATTGTAGACGATGAGTTTCCCCTTGCGGTCATAAATCAGGCCGCGGAAAGGGTATTCTACTTGTTTTAAGATAGCGTTACTGTCCGCCAGTTCCGCATATCGGTCGTCCAGTACTTGTATATAGAATAGCTTGACCAGGAACACAATGACGATCACCACGATTGCCAGTTGAAATATTTCTTTTCTGCCTTCGTTCATCGCCTGCGATCAAAGGAAAAGTATTGTAAAAATACAATCACCGTCATAGTGAATATTAGACTAGTGATTACTTTTAACATAGTAAACCAAAAGATACTAAAACCTCCCGCTTCAGTAAAAAACAAAACGAAATGGTGAATGAATACAAGGGGAAGTGAGTACACCATGAACCATTGAAGCCCGTTTGCAGCCAATGTTGGACCCTTCCCCGCATCGTAGCCGCCTTGAGGAGTGATCGTTGCAAGCCAATAGTTTCGGAGATAGGCCATCACTACCAGGCTCATGGCATGGAGGCCCAGACTATCGTAAAAAACATCTACGCTAAATCCCAATAGAAATGCAATACCCATCAGGATCAGCGCATTTGTCTCAATGGGGAGCAATAGAATAAATGTGACATAGAGCAGGCAAAAGGCAGTATTAAATAGAACCACTTGTTTGAACAACATGACTTGCACAAGCAGGTATGCTATAAAGTAGAGTCCAACAAAAATACCTGATCGGCTCATTTCTCTATCGGTATCGTCGTTTTCTCCAACGAATCAAGCTCTGGCCTTATCTCACTCTTCACTATTTTGACAAATGAAAGTCTTCTGAAATCCTGTGCGAGTACCACACGAATGTCATAAAAAAGAGCTTCCTCCTTTAGTTTTACTTCCTTCACTATGCCAATCAAGATTCCTTGCGGAAAGACGGCATTGTAGCCAGACGTTACAACTGTGTCGCCCACTACTGGCTGAACGTGCCTTGGAATGTAAAGAAGGTTTACCAGCCGGGGATCAGTCCCATCCCATTGGGTCGTACCGAAATTACCTGTGCGTTTTAGGACACTCGAAATTTGTTCGTCAATATTCAGGATGGAGATTAGCACCGCGAAATGTTCAGACACTGCTCTTACTTTTCCGACTGCCCCTAGCAAACTGATAGCCGCCATTCCCGGTTGAATGCCCATATCCGTACCACGGTTGATGGTTATATAATTTTTGAACTGAGAAACCGAGTTGTTAATTACCTTGGCGCTGGCAAAATCGTATCGGAGGAGGCTGTCATATTTTACCTGGTGATTACCTAAATTCTGATTCTGCCGTTCCACCTGCGTCCGAAGTTGTGCGTTTTCCTGTGACAAATCCTGGTTGACTTGGCGAAGAGCAAAATATTCCTGGGTGCTTTGGGAAAAGCCCAGAATGTTTGCGGCCAGACGGTTGGAGGTATTAAAAAATAGGGTGCTCTGGTATTGATTATTTTTTACGAGCAGCCAGCCACAAAAAAGTTCTAATAAAAGAAACGTAAAGAAAGCCCGGTACTCGTAGAAAAAATTTAGCAGACGCTGCATTGCATCAAGTCATCAATACCTTTCGATAATGGTTCAGATTTTTCAATGCCGCACCGGTGCCACGAACCACTGCCCTCAGCGGATCATCAGCGACATGAATAGGCAATTTCGTTTTCAGCGACAATCTCTTGTCAAAACCGCGGAGCATCGCGCCACCTCCCGTAAGATAAATGCCCCTCTCATAAATATCCGCTGAAAGTTCAGGAGGGGTAAGTTCCAACGCTTTCAATACGGCTTCTTCAAGTTTTGAGATTGACTTGTCCAGGGCAAAGGCTACCTCGCTATAAGAAATTTTGATTGTTTTTGGGATCCCCGTCATGAGGTCACGACCACGGATTTCATAATCATCTGGGCCATCATCAAGTTCCGTGAGGGCTGAGCCCACCTCGATTTTTACCCGTTCAGCCGTTCGCTCACCAATCAACAGATTGTGCTGGCGTCGCATATAGTCAAGAATGTCGCGATTGAAAGTATCGCCCGCAATTCGAATAGACTGATCGCACACAATGCCGGACAAGGCAATTACTGCTATATCTGTGGTGCCACCGCCGATATCCACAATCATGTTGCCGATGGGCTGTTCAATATCAATGCCTATGCCGATCGCGGCCGCGATAGGCTCGTGAATCATATACACCTCTTTCGCGTTGGCGTGCTCGGCCGAATCTCGCACGGCACGTTTTTCAACTTCGGTGATGGCCGAAGGTATGCAAATCACCATTCGCAAAGACGGTGGAAACAATCGCTTTCCAGTATCGATCATCTTTATCATACCACGGATCATCATTTCGGCAGCGTGAAAGTCGGCTATCACACCTTCTTTCAGAGGTCGAATCGTTTTGATGTTGTCATGCGTCTTTTCATGCATCTGCATCGCTTCCCGCCCGATGGCTATCACCCTGCCGGTCAGCTTATCCATCGCAATAATTGAGGGCTCATCTACCACCACCTTATCTTTATGAATGATTAGCGTGTTGGCCGTACCCAGATCGATCGCGATGTCACTGGTAAAGAAATCAAAAAGTCCCATTCGTATAAACTCCTC
>JAYWDR010000389.1:0-4136 GCA_043779735.1 Cyclobacteriaceae bacterium
TCTTCACAATACAAAACACGCACGGGACACTCAAAATCATAAAAAATCGGTTAAACTAAACTGGATTCGCATATTTTTCTTGCGATGCCGAAAACAGGACAAGAGTCTCAACCTCCTGTATAGGCGGCTGTGTGATCTGTGTCACCAATACGTCGGGCATTCCAAACCTTTGTGAATCTTGGATATTTTGAGCCGGTAATTCACCATGAGCTCGTGGGAGCCAATGGACACCTTGTTTAGATCTGACGTGGTAAAGTCATAGGCATAACCGACGTGAAACTTATCATTAATCTGAAGTTCAAACAGGCCGACTATGCCCTCATTAAGCCGATAGGATACACCTAACCCGACGGCTTTGTAAAATACGAAAGTACCGTTTAAATCAAAGCTCGTCGGTGCGCTTTCCTGGATTCTAAGCAGGACAGAAGGCATAAACGTAACATTTTCACTTAGTTTACGACTTGTTCCAGCCTGCAGATAATAGTAACGGTGTTGAATCGCTTCCGTGTTGACATTAATGTCAACCACCTTATTGTTAATCAAATAAGGGACAGAGATGCCGATATAATACTTTGGCGTCCTTAGAAAAACTCCGGCACCAACATTTGGGTTAAATTTCGACGCGGCCCCCGACAGATTCGGGTCACCGGCATTCTTCAGATTTAATTTATTGTAGTTCGAGACGAGATAATTGAAGCCTCCCTGGATCCCCATTGACAAGGACATGTTCTGGCTTAGCTTGATCTTGTAGGAGTACACGCCATAAACCGAATTATCGCTGTGTACACCGATTTGATCGGAGCCCAGGATCAGTCCCAATCCCACCTTGGACTTCAGAAACCCAGAGTGAATAGTGGTAGTAAATGTTTTTGGCGCGCCATCCAGATTCACCCATTGATTGCGGTATATGGAGGTTGCACTCAATTGAACCTGCGTCCCGGCGTAGGCCGGATTGACGAGCAGTGGATCGAACATGTAGAGTGATTGCACTGGACGCTGTTGAGCCACCAGAACAGAAGACATGGCAACTATCAAACCCATCGCTATCGTAATCAGTCTAATCATCTTGTCAACTCAAGGTAGCCAGAGACTAATTTTGAACCATCACCCTTGTCGATAATGTAAAAATAGGTTCCCTCAGGCAATACTCTTCCCTGCAAGTAAAGACCACTTTCTCCGGTGCCCTTGAAAGAGATCTCTGCATTGTCGTAATGGTTGCCTTCATAAATCAGAATGCCGCTGCGATTGAAAATCTTTACATTATTATTCGGGAAGTTCGATATACAGTCAACAACAAAGACATTGTTGAACCCATCGTTGTTGGCCGACACACCATTGAATGCTCCAATCTCTGTTCCAACCAACACATTCCCTTCATTCGTACAACCCAAGGTTGTTGTAGCAAATGCATGATAAACTCCTGGATACACTTCAAACACCTGCACGCCGGTTCCCACCGTTGCATTGGTGGTTACATCTGACCACACAACATTGTCAACTACTACCTCCGGAGTTGTCAAGGTAAGCACTAATGACCCGCTTGCTGGCCGTCCCGTGTCGGCACAAAGGGATGGTGTGGATGTCAGTTTGAACTCAGGTTTTACACGCTTGTCCTCAACGTTTACGGTTCCGGGCGGCGACACACATCGTGTAACAATATCAGTGGCGGTTACCGAATAGGGACCGATATCCAATTGGCGATAATCAACCCCAACAAAGTTTGAAGCGCCACTTGCCGAACCTCCATTATACCAATCAAACAAGTAGCTAAGTGTCTGTCCACCCACCGTGACAGTAACCCAGCCGTCCGGAGTGATGCAGCTTGTCCTGTTAAAGACTACCGTTGGTGTAGGCACTGGAGGCTTTACCGTTCCGTCTGTGATAGCACCTGACTTGTCTGCCACGCATCCGCTGATATTGTTGGTTACCCTTACCACGTATGTTCCGGCCGTACGTCCTATGAGTTTGTTGTCACTCACTATTAATCCTGAAATTGGACTTGGAACGGTAGCTCCGTTGTACCAGTCAAAATTGAAGCCTCCTACCTTTCCACCATCTGCGGAGGCAGCCAACTGCCCATTGGGTCTGGCAGGATCGCAATTGATGAGTGGATTGTCTTCAACAATAGCTACCACAGGATTAGTTCGTAGATCAATAATATCTCCCGATTTAACTGCAATGCAGCCCGTGTTATTATCCGTTATTCTTACCGTATAGGTTCCCTGTGTCAGTCCTTGTTGAAGGAAATTCGCATTGAATCCAGGAACCAACGGCATGTTCGGGAAGTTGGGGGGATTGGCAAGATTGGGGGCCCCTCCGATATACAGGTCGGATGTAAAATTGTATGGAAACGGATACAATGGTGTCAGGTTTGTTACTCTGGCCAGGAAACTTCCATCCAGACCCACACAGAATGTGCGAGGTTGTCCGCCAACGGAAATAACCGGGATATATAAAGGTGCATCGTTTGGCACAATGTAAAGTGTCGAGGCGGTACAATTGGTGGTAATATTCCTTACCATCATCGAGAAGTTGCCGGCGTTCAGATTGGTGATGGTAGATGTTGTCGCAAAAATTGGTGCCGTCTCGGTTAGATTCTGGAACCAATTAAACGTATAGTTTACATTGGTATCATTTTGGCCGTCTGCAGTCCCGGCAAGCGTAGCCGTACCTGCTCCCACCAAACAGCTGATTTGCTGCTTCGTTTGACTGATGACCGGAAGGGGGTACACAATGAACTTGTTGGCAATGTCGATTTCTTTGGGCAACGATTTACATTGCGTGGCTAAATCCTTTACGAGAACAAAGTAAGGCCCAGGTGTTAAACTGTTGATGATGGGCGCTGTCTGTCCCGGGATCAGATCGGCAGGGATAAAGTTGTTCTGATACCACTCATAGGTAAAATTCGTAGCCAGGGCAGGCCCAACGATGGAAGGCCCTCCGCCTATAGATATACTTTGGATCTGTGCGCTGCCTGAAGGAAGACAGTCCAAGGGATTTACCGTAGCAACATTGATGATGTTTGGTTTGCTTAAATTTTGATTGAGGCTGATAGTGATTCCCCTAGTAACAGTACATCCTGTACCGGTAACGTTCATGATCGTAGCCACATAATCTCCCTCAAATGCTTGCGCCAACTGGCTTGTGCTGGCCGTCGGAGTTTGGGTGGTGACTCCTGGAAGCGGACCTGCATTCCGAGTCCAGTTGAATGAATATGTGTCTCCTGTGGGGCCGCTCTGTTCCGAGGCTGTTGCCAATAGGGTCCCGTTTGGATTCGCAGGATCACAACTGTTGTTAGGTGTAAATAAAAACTGGGCAGTAGGATCTACATGAAGGTCTTTGATATCGATACGGAATGGTGGCGTGGGACAACCGGAACCAGGCGATAAAGAAGCATTTTTTGTCGCGACAACGAAGAATGTGCCAGCACCCATGGTTGGGTATTGCGTTGGTGCCACGCCAGGCACCAGTGATCCAATATTGATAGGCGTTCCAAAATTATCCAACAATGCCGGTGAAGAAGGACTCAACCTAAACCATTGATACGAATAATTTCCAGGTCCTCCGGAATTCAAGGATGTCACCGTCGCACTTCCATTCGGGTAGCATATTAATTGATCCGTCTTATTGATGGTCAAAATTTGCAATGGCTGTGGGTTGAATAAAAGTGTCGTAGAAGCATCCGTAAAACACTTGGTCGTAAAGTTAACTACCCGAATGATGTATGCCCCAGGCCCTACTACATCCCCACCTCCTGTTACGTGAGGACCCGCCTTGTTCAATGCATCATTTACCACTACCGGTCCGAAACCCAATCCGTCTGGATCGCTCTGCCATACAAAATCGTTATTTGCCCCTGCCCCTGGACCACTCGAGGTACTTGCCGTCACCGTGATCTTCCCATCGAAATTATTGTCACATGAGGTACTGGAAATGGTAGCAAATGCAACTGTTGGTACGATCCGCTGATCATTTAACGTCACTTTAACAGGAGCACTCAAGCAGCCTGAACCGGGTGAGGTGATGGCCGTTTTGGTGGCCGTTACAAAATAGTCGCCGCTGCTTAAGTTAGGCACAGGGGTTCCTGCATAGGGCCCTCCGGGTCCGGTCCATCCAAAGCTGAAGTTTCCCAACGC
>JAYWDR010000390.1:0-4130 GCA_043779735.1 Cyclobacteriaceae bacterium
AGGTGAGCCACTTCGTGAACATAGGTCAGCAAAAAAAGATAAGGATGGCTGTCGTGGTTGATGGTGATGCGGGGGGTCTTGCCGCGGTGACAGGTAAAGGCACCTACTTTTGAAATTCTTTTTTTTCGAAGCCCGAAATCAAAGGAATATTTTTCCCATAGTTGAAAACAATAGGGTAGGGCCGGGGCAGGAATATGTTCTTCTAACAGTGAATAGAGGCGACCGGCATCCATATAAATAAAAAAAAGGCTTTAGATGCTAAAGCCTTTCCCGGGAAAATCTCTTCGTCAAGAGATTACTTCTTTTTTGTTACTACTGCGGCAGCAGCAACGGAGTCTGCTTTTGCAGTCGAGTCTGCTTTTGCCTGGTAAGCAGCAGCTGCATCAGCCGCAATTTTAGCAACTGAGTCAGCAGTGGCAGTTGAGTCAGCTTTAGCAGCAGCCTCATTAGCCTTGCCGCCTCCACAAGCAACAAATGCCAGTGCAAAAGCGCATACCACAATCAATCCGAATATTTTTTTCATAGGTTACAGGTTTTAAAATTAGAGCGCAAATATAAGGAGAATGGATGATTTTATGGCATGACCTAAGAAAATTTTGGTTTTTAGCTTAAAGAGCCGATAAATCTGACTTAACAACCCATCCTCGCTTATTTCTTACGGAAAAACAACCTTACGGGCACTCCTGTGAAGTCGAAGTTTTCCCGAAGCCGGTTCTCAAGGAAGCGCTGATACGATACCTGGATATACTGCGGCAGGTTACAAAAGAATGCAAACGTTGGCGTGGCCGCATTTACCTGAGTAATGTATTTGATTTGGATATGTTTCCCTTTGATGGCAGGTGGCGGATAATGAACTATTTCAGGCAGCAAGGCATCATTGAGTTGTGAGGTGGGGACCTTCTTTATCTTGTTATTATAGACCTCCACCGCTTTCTCCACAATCTGGAAGATTCGCTGCTTCTCAAGGGCAGACGCAAAAATGATGGGAACGTAATCAATAGGGGCAAGGCTTTCCAGCATTTCTTTACGGATTTTGTCGGCCGTCTTACTGTCTTTCTCCATCAGGTCCCACTTATTCACCATAACAACGATACCCTTGCCTTGCTTTTGGGCCAGGGCTATGATGCTCACATCTTGTGATTCCAGGCCTCGCAGGGCGTCGATCACCACAATACACACATCACAATCCTCCAACGCCCGCAACGACCGGAGTACCGAATAAAACTCAATGTCTTCATGAACCTTGCTGCGCTTGCGAATGCCTGCCGTATCGATGAGAATAAAATCGTTGCCAAACATCTTATACCTTGAGTGGATGGCATCGCGGGTAGTGCCAGGCTCATCGGTTACGATACTGCGGTCCTGACCAAGGAGGACATTCAAAAAAGATGACTTGCCTACGTTAGGCCTGCCAAGAATGGCAATCTTGGGAATGCCGGCATTGGGATCCTCTGCATCCTCTACTTCAAAGACTTTTACAAGGTCGTCCAGCAATTCACCGGTGCCACCGCCATTTTCTGCGGAGATCGGGTATACTTCACCCATACCGAGTCCGTAAAATTCACTTGCCAGGGATGACTTGTCCGGTGTATCAGCTTTATTCGCCACTACGAAGACCGGCTTTTTCGATTTGCGGATGATATTGGCGAACTCCTTGTCATAGCCAGTCAGACCATCGCGGCAGTCCACCATGAAAATAACGGCCGTGGCTTCCTGGATGGCCAGTTCTACCTGCTTGCGTATCTGAGATTCAAATTTATCATCCGAGCCGGTGACGTAGCCTCCGGTGTCAATTACTGTGAAAAACTTTCCTATCCATTCGGCATAGCCATAATGACGGTCGCGGGTGACGCCAGGCTGATCGTCCATGATCGCTTCGCGTCGCTCAATCAACCGGTTGAAAAAAGTTGATTTGCCCACGTTGGGTCTCCCTACTATCGCTATGATATTAGCCATTATTTCTTAAAAGTTTGCAAAGGTAAACTAAAGTTAGGCACTGCGGTTGAGGAGATCTGTTAAGTTCAAGGTTCAAAGTTCAAAGCTTAATGTTCAAAGCCTGACTATGGCTGGATACGCCACCGTCTCGCACCATCAGCTTTCCGCTTTGTTAGTTATTGCTTTAGCCTACTCGAGATATCCGAAGGAGCGCAGCTTGTCTTTTTGTTTTCTCCAGTCTGAAGCCACCTTGACTCGTGTCTCCAGAAATATTTTCTTTCCAAAGAATGCTTCCATATCCAGGCGGGCTTCGGTGCCTACCTTCTTCAGGGAGCTTCCTCCTTTTCCGATGACAATGCCTTTTTGTGACTCGCGCTCAACGAAAATGGTGGCCCGCACCCGCAGAATATTTTCTTCATCCTTAAAATCTTCAATACCCACTTCCGTGCTGTAGGGAATTTCCTGGTTGTAGTGTTGGAAAATTTTCTCCCGGATAATTTCAGACGCAAAGAACCGCTCACTGCGGTTGGTAAGTTCGTCTTTGGGAAAATAGGCTGGATGTTCCGGGAGGAGATTCAGCAAGGCGGGGAAGATTTTGTCAATGTTCTCACCCGTGAGTGCGGAGACCGGTATGATTTGTTTGGCGGGGAGATGGCTGTTCCAGTAGGCAATCAAAGATGCGCGGTCCACCGCAGGTTTGCGGTCCACTTTATTGATGAGCAGGAGGATGGGCGCAGCCAAAGTCTTGAAACGTTCATATACCGTTGCATCAAATTTTTCACCCCACTCCACCACCAGCAAAATGACATCGGCATCTTCCAGCGATACTTTCACATAGTTCATCATAGCCTCGTGCAAAGCATACTTCGGCTCCAGGATGCCGGGGGTGTCGGAGTAGACAATCTGAAAATCTTCCCCGTTGAGGATGCCCATGATGCGGTGACGGGTGGTTTGTGCCTTGGCGGTGATGATGGAAAGGTTCTCTCCGACCAGTTTGTTCATCAGAGTGGACTTGCCCACATTGGGTTTGCCCACAATACTGACAAAACCGGCTTTATGCGTCGAATTCATGCGTTTACAGTCACAAACTTACGCCGATTTACCTTCTAACCGGACAAAGGATTAATAGACAAACAGCGTTAGTGATGAAAACGATAGTAAGGATGATGATTTTGGCCATGGCAGTGTCTTCCTGCATGAACTATCATTGCCATACGTATGACGGCTCCAAGGGCCACACCGCTTCAGTGGCTTCTGCCAGGAAGTCAAAGCCGGCAAAAAACCACACGCCATTTTATAAAAAAGTGAAGCTCGCTGAAAAAGATTAGGGGTTTAGGGGTTTAAGATTGAAATGGCTGCACTCATTAGAAAATATCTTCCTCCAGAAACGAAAAACCGCCAGAGATACCCCGGAAAGGGCCTGCTGACGGTTCTGTTGTAGCGGGGGTAAGACTCGAACTTACGACCTTTGGGTTATGAGCCCAACGAGCTACCAACTGCTCCACCCCGCGGTTTGGAGGCACAAAAGTAGACGGTTGACAGACAAATTACAAGCCTGTAGCATTATCTTCACTCTTTATTATTCATGGATATGACAGTCGATCTGCGCTGTGACACCGTCATCCCGTTGGTGGAAAATTGCGATCCCGACTCCTTTGAACCTTGTGCTCATTGGTTAACGGATTTACAATCCCTGCTTGCTCTCAACATGAAATCACTTTGGATTCAAGGTTCCTCATTCAATGTTGCAAATCTTAACAGACCTCATAGAACAATCTATGGCCGAATAATTTGGGTCAAAGAAATGCAGCATGGAGTAAATTGAAAAGCGGATCGGATTTCAAATCCGTCTCCGAAGATGATGCTGCTTCGATTTGGCCGGGGATTGCAAATCCCGGCCAACTTGGCAACTTGGTTCTGCGGAAGAGGCTCATTCTTTTAAGATTCAGACACCTCAAAGGTTTGAACTTTTTCCGCTATTTTAAAATGTGGACTTTCGGATAGTTATGAGAACTTAGTAGATAGATTAACTTTGCTTCTATATGAACACCTCGTTAAATCAAATCGGTCAAATTGCGATTCCCGTTCGGGATATTGATAAGGCAATAATTTTTTATCGTGACGCATTGGGAATGCGTTTTCTCTTTAAAGCGCCTCCGGGATTAGGGTTCTTTGATTGCGGTGGCGTTCGATTG
>JAYWDR010000391.1:0-4116 GCA_043779735.1 Cyclobacteriaceae bacterium
GACGTGGGGTCCGCAAATATCCCAAAAGGCCGCTGAATAAAATTCAGCCAAACGCCTGAAGAGAGCAGTTGAGACTTTATGGATTCTGCTGACAAATTATTTATTTCAGATATCGAATACTTCTTAAAGATCTCATATTCAATTTTCTTGTCGGCGAGTATCTTGATTTCCAATAATAACCGTTTCTCCCCGCGTTTGATTTCCACTACCTCTCCACTCACAGGGGATGTAAATTGTACTTGTTCTAATTTCTTGTCGTAAAAAAGTGGGGTCCCGGCCTTTACTGGGTCGCCCTCTTTGACCACCACCTTAGGCAAATACAAACCATAGAAGTCAGAAGGTTTGATGGACACCGTTTCTGCCGGGTCAATTTCCACTATTTTGGGTGCGGCTTTGCCAATGAGATTGATAGTAAATCCTTTCTTGAGACGAATAAATTTGCCCATGTAGGTGAGTGGCAGCTATAAGATTTAGGCCGAGGCAAAATTAGCAATTATCCTTGCCCTGCAATGGCTTTTTGGGGTTTTCTTGCTTTTACAGCACGTAATGCTGGTGCTATTTCTTCCTGTCAAACATTCTACCGAGCGACAGTCGGATTACCTCATCCACCTCTTCATCAATAGTAATATAGGTGGTGTCTACTTCAATTGCATCCTCGGCTTTCCGGAGCGGACTCTCCTGCCGGTTGCTGTCAATTTCGTCGCGCTTCAGCAGGTTTTCTATAATTGTATCTATGTCGATCATCTCGTCGCGATCCAGCAATTCCTTTTGCCTTCTAAAGGCCCTGACAAGGATCTCAGCGGTCAGGAAAAGTTTTAATTCAGCATCTGGGAATACGACCGTGCCAATATCGCGGCCATCCATGACAATGGCCCGCTCCTTGCCCATCCTCCGCTGTTGTTCCACCATAGCATGACGCACCCAGGCAAGGGTACTTACCTGGCTTACGTGTTCTGACACCCGCATATCACGTATCTCTCTCTCAACATTTTGGTCATTCAGAAAAGTCTCCGTTTGTCCCTTTTTGTTGACCTGAAAAGAAATTTTTACTTTAGCCAACATTCTATCCACTTCCTTTGGGTTGGTGAGCGCCACATGATTATTGAGAAAATGAAGTGTTACTGCGCGGTACATGGCGCCTGAGTCAATATAGCGAAAACCCAGAATCTTGGCTACCTCCTTCGCTGTCGTGCTTTTTCCGCAGGCTGAAAATCCATCAATGGCGATGATGATCTTGCGCATGGTCAACAATCCTTCAGCGGACAAGGAATAGGCTTGCCTCGCTTCAGTTTCTTGTGAGCATGATTGGACGAGGCACAAGAGGCAAGAAAAAATACGATAGCTAGCAATAAACAATTAAATCTAAACTTTCTAAAAATCATAAGGCTTGCCTCTATTTCAAAAGTAATGTTTAATGAAGGCCAATAAAACGATTCGCACTAACTTTCTTTGTTTTCTGTACCCCTTCAATTTCAGCCCTCCAATTTCCCGTGGTGGCTCATTCTGAAACCAATTTTCTGTCCCGCTCCCAATTCCTGCGTTTTTTCAAGTTTCTGATAAAGGGTAATAAATTTCACATCTGGATAAGCAGGTGCCATTAGATCATTCTCAATGGCAAGAGTCAGTGCTAGCTTTACCAAAATATTGAGATCATGTTCAGTAATAGCGGCTGGTGAAATATGGCGATACACTATTCCTAATTTTCCTTCTCCTTCAACAATGTATCGTCCGTCATGGTTGACCAGTAGTCTTGCCAGCAGGTAGCCGGGATCATTGACCCGGTTAAACTTGATAGAATCAGACATGAAATTATAGATCATGATCTGTCCAAAATAACGATTGATCTCATTTTCCTTGATATACGGGTCTTTCATGACATCATGTGCGTCATCGAAAGTGACAATATTTGTATGCACTACAAAAATCAGAAGGTCACCGGCCAACTTCAACTGGAATTCGTGCTCGTTGATGCGGGTAAAGTCTACAGTTACATCCTGATTGCCTGGCTTCACTTTCTTTTTCAGTTCACCCACAACGCGTTTGGATTCCTTCGCCAGGGTTTCAAATACTCCGATCAGGGTCTTGTAGGTAATCTGCTTTGCGGTAGACTTATTTTCCAGCATCCGTTGAATGTGCTCAAGCGGGTCTTGTTCAGTTTCCATGGAGATTTACTATTAAGTCTGTAATTTAGGGAAACAAAAAAGGAAACAGACAAATATGGAAACAAACGAGGAAGGAAAAGCTGAGAAGTTCTTCAAGGATTTTGGCAAAAAGCTTGATCAATTCTTTGTAGAGGCCAAAGATGCCGGCACCCGGGTTGAGGCTGATTTGAAGAAAAAGTACGAGGAGTTGAAAGTCTCAGCTGGAAAATTGAAAGGTGATGCCCAAAACAAGGAGCGGTGGAAAGAGGTGGAGGCCAGCTTGAAAAAGGCAGGAGAAGAACTGGAGAGGGCGGCGAAGGCGGCGTTTAAGAAGAAGGGTGCTGGGTCCTAGTGGCTGGCCTTTGGCTCTTGGACTTCTCTACTTAAACAGATGCCAACAACCAAGACCTAGGAACGAGAATCCAGTGTCCTGTATCATATTTTCACAGTCTTCCACTTCCCTTGCCTGAAAATGACAATAGCTGCAACTGCCATGGCTGACTCGGCGATGGCGATGGCCCAAAAAGCACCCGAAGCTCCATAGTCCAGCTTCACGGCCAGGATGTATGCCAATGGAATTTGAAAAAGCCAATACCCAAACAGATTGAGGATAGTGGGCGTCCTGGAATCACCGGCACCATTGAAGGACTGCACAATCACCATCCCGTATCCATAGAAAACATAGCCGAAGGCCACAATCCGAAGGCATTGAGTCCCATAGTGGACTACTTCCGGGTTTGAAGAAAAGAACTTCATAATAGGTTCCGAGACAAAAAAGAAAAAGATTGAGATCAGCCCTAAGAAAACCATGTTCAAGAAACCAGCTTTCCACACTGACTTCTCTGCACGCTCAGGTTGCTGCGCTCCCAGGTTCTGGCCCACCAGTGTTGCCGCCGCATTCGCCATACCCCAGGAAGGCAGAATAGTGAAGATGATGATCCGGATGGCAAACTGATAGCCGGCAAATGCTGCACTGCCAAAGGTAACGATGATCCGAGCCAGGAAGAGCCAGCTAGCCGTTGAAATCAAAAACTGGCCTACATTTCCTGCAGAAACCCGAAGCAGGCGGATGATGATAGTCCAGTCTATCTTCATATTCTCCTTTTGAATCTTAATGATCCCTTTATCTCCTGAGAGATAATAAAGTTGATACAATACTCCGGTAGCTCGACCGATGTTGGTGGCGATCGCGGCTCCCTCCACTCCCAGCGACGGAATGGGGCCCCATCCAAAAATAAGTATGGGATCGAGAATCATGTTGACGATATTGGCGATCCACAATGAATGCATGGCGATGGCAGCATTGCCTGCGCCACGGAAAATTGCGTTGACGAGGAATAATGCGACGATCGAAAAATTACCAACCAACATCCATTGGGCGTAGCCTGAACCCACCAGCACAATATTGTCCGAAGCACCCATCAGGCGAAGGATGTCTTCATAAAATAGACTTCCTGCAAGGCTAATGACTATGGAGAGTGCAAGGCCGATATACAAAGCATTGACGGCTGCTATGGCGGCACCAGGTTTGTCTTTTTCCCCTACTCGTCTTGCGACCATCGCCGTGGCCGCCATTCCCAAGCCCATAGCCAATGAATAGACGATGGCAATAACTGATTCCGTGAGACCCACTGCCGTGACGGCGTCGTTGTCATTCAGGCGGCTGATAAAGAAGATATCGACTACCGCCAGCAATGATTCCATCGCCATCTCCAATATCATCGGTATCGATAACAAGAAGATTGCCCGGTTGATGCTGCCCTCGGTGAAGTTTTGCTCTTCGCCCTTGATGGCTTGTTTGAAAAGACGAAATACGGAAGCTGTTTTTGTAAAAACCTTCATGGATGAAATAAAAGTAGATAAATAAAAAGAAAAGGGAAACCCAGTGAAACGGTACTTCAGCGAGCAATTTGATGCGAAGTCAAATTATGTAAACAGCTTCATAGGCGCCCTGCACACCTCAACGTATCCGCAC
>JAYWDR010000392.1:0-4082 GCA_043779735.1 Cyclobacteriaceae bacterium
TGTCAGGACGGCTTCATTTCTGAGCGCGTAATTATTGAGACTTATGTTACTGTTTAGTTAGTGTCACGATAACCCTGCGGGTCCATGTGCAATACCCGCCTCCTCTGCCATATTCATCGCAATCGTCATCGATAGAGATAGAAAATACATCACCGGGGTTTGTGCCGGAAATATCATGGCGATAGACACCTCGGTTAGCAATTTCCCTTAGTGGCAACCCCGCTGGCATTATAGAACTACCAACAAAAGTACCGCCGCCTGGAGTGATCCAATACAATTGACGTTTCGATGTGCAACTGACCGTTGAATTCTGAAGCGGCACAAAGGTAATTCCCAGGGTAGCGTTTGTTGCGCCTGTAAAACCAAATCCAAAGGGTGGTACGGTAGAGCTAGCGGCATTCAATGCAGCCAGTGCCGCAGTTCCTGATGCCCCCGTCAGACCCGGAGCCGTCTGCTCCAGGTTAACTCTCATCGTAACGTTTGAGCCTCTGTAGTTCACCGTGAATTCCCTTTCTGTAGAAAGGCCCCCGGCAGGTACAGCAAGAGTTACAAGCTGGTTCTGAAAAAGTTTCTGATTCATGTACGCAGGAAATGCCGTCTCGTGCAAAGTTCTTGAGTGATTCGGTGAGTATATGGCCATTTGCTTAAGTCCATACGTTCCTACCCATGAATTAACAAATACCTGCCGCACGGTTATCGTTTTTTGAGAGGGTGCCAGATAAAACTGACCCGTCGCGATATCAGGGCTGTTTTGTGCTATCTCTGTCGGGGGATTCGTTTTCTGAGCATTGACCACCGTTATTCTGCGCCCATCCTTCATGACCATCACCCACCGATAAATAATTTGGTCGGCTGCAATAAAAGAAACCGGAGGCGCAAGGAATGGTGAGCCTGATGGCCAAAGACCAGCGATCACCTCCACGGGCGCGACTGCCGGCGCTGCCGCCAACGCAGTCAGCGTCTCGCTTGCCGTGATTCTTATCAGTTGTCGTTTGTACAATGAATAAGTGGGCGCAGGAGGGGCCACAAAACCAGAATTATCAATCACCTTGATTGGAACTTCGCCCGTAAGACCGGTACCTCTTTTAAAGGAAGCATAGAACTCGATGTTCAACATATTAGCGCCTAATTTCTCATCCACAGGTTCGAAAATAGCTTCGAATGCAGAATTGGCAATGTTGTTAAAATCAAATACATTGGAGGTGAACCTATACATTCTCAAATAGCCTCCCACTGTCCTGTTATTATAAGGAAGAGGAAACAAACTTTCATCCGTCGTACATGACAGGCCCATGCCCAGCAGAAGGAGGGAGAAAAGCGCCGTATATTTTTTATTATTCATAATTTCAAGTAGTTAGGATGACTAAAAATCAAGGTTACTGGGGCCCTTATCCCAAAATATCTTCGTTGTCTGATCAGTTTTCTGCTTAGCATTCGAATTCAATGTAGCATAGGTCTGGGGATAGTAGTACGACCGGACAAACGCCCCCGAGCTGGAGTTTATAGTGGGCTGCATACCGGTGGGCATGCCCGTTCTGCGGTATAGATTATAAGCTTCCACACCGTTTCCAAACAACGAAATCCAATGTTCCCGTGCGATGTAATTCATCTTGGCATCAGGGGTTGTTTGCACCGTATATGCGTTTTTTGCATTAGTCACATAGTTATTCCGATCAGTTGTAAAGGTACCGGCCGGATAGTAGGTATTGATAGCAGTACCTTCACCGGCAGAAATAACAGCAAGGCCACCGGCAACACCTGTCGTTGCAAAAGTGCGAACATCATCCATTGAATTCTCGATGCCGAGTTGATAATACGCAATCGGTGTAAGCGCACCTGTTAAACTAAGATACAACGCAGCTTCAGCGAGCATGAAATTCACATTCGACCGCATCATGATAGGCTGGATGCCGGCACCCTTCATGCCTTGCGTAGCTGTTACGCTGGCCGGGGCATTCTGATCGAATTTTCCACCTGCAGGATAGACACCGTATGCGGTTCTTAGGAACCCATCTGGAGGTATACCCTGGTTATCCACATGGTCACGACCCCAGTAGCCAACGTTGGTTGGGAAGCAGAAGCTGCGATTCCATGACGCGTGCAGAGGATTGTAGTTTTGACCTGGGACCGTAGTGTTGTCAGGCATGCCAGCTGATGGTCCAGAATTGAACAGACCGATTCCGGGGGGGACGCCCGCCTTTACGTTGAAGGAAATAGCTGTTCCCGCCGATGATGGATAATGAGAAGGGATTGGAGAACTCACGCACCGGATTTCATTAGCATTGGAACTGTTGGAAACTACTTGCCGATTGAAGTAAAAACGCATGCGTGGATCACCTGGTGAAGCACCGTTGTGGACCGCATCATATCCATGAAACATTTGCCACATGAGCCAGTTTGACTGGTAATCACCGCCACCTGCAGGATATCCTCCAATAAAACGAGGGTGCCGCGAATCCGGATCTGCTGTGTTAATGCCATAATGCCACACAAAGTTGTGGGTGGAAGATGAAATATAGCCATCCGAACTGGCCAGGATAGCATTGATGCCAGTCGTAGCTGTCGCAGGATCTACCATCCTCAGGTTAAGATAGATTTTAAGCTTCAGCGAATTGGCCAACCTTACCCACGTCGTATAATTGTTGTCGTAATAATTATCATTAATGGCAGGAGCTGTTGCGTTGAGATAACCACCCAATGCAACCGTAGGGGTCTTCAGGTCCAGGATGGCCCTGTCCAGCATTGGCAGAATGGTACCTGTATACAAGGTTGCCTGGTCATCGGAGGTAGGGTTAAAATTGGCTGAACCTAGTAACGCCTTTGAGTACGGTACATCGCCAAAGCTGTCCACCAACAGTGTCAACACGTAGGCAGAAATCACCCGTGACATCCCGGCATGTCTCGCCAATCCGTTTTCGGGTTTATCTGCGATGGCATTTAATTGTGCTCCATCTTGCAAAATGTTTGCATAGGCAGTCGTCCATGTTCCATCAAATGACTGTGGGTTAAAGATATTGGTATAATCATTGCCCCCTGAGTTTATGAGCCGGCTAAGGATCATACCATTAGAACTCGCCGTATTAAAAAGACCTGCGAGGTTTCGTTGCATGGAGTTAATAATCAAACTAGGCAGTGACTGGCTTGGCTGAACCGCATTGGGGTCCTCCCGCAAATCCAATGTGCAGGAAGTGCCCAACAAGATGCAGAAGAATACAAGTAAAGATTTAGTTATTTTCATATAGCTATTTTTTTGGGCTTAGAATGTAAACCTCACAACGGCACCATATCTGCGAACGCTGGGGCCGGTCAGGTAATCAAAACCGAGACCGTTGTCAACACCCTGGCTGGCAACTTCCGTATCGAAGTTTACATACTTCGGCACGTTTACCGCTTTAAACCAAAGGTTGTTTCCGTTCAGCTGAACCGAAATTGCCTTGAAAGGCGTTTTGGCCAACAGCGTTTTTGGCAAATTGTATGCGATCGAAATTTCTCTCAGTCGAATAGTGGTGGCATCAAACATACCCACCTCATTATATCCAAAGAACTGGGTTCCGAAACCATAGTTGGATGCCGTTATCTGAAGGTTGTTAGGAGTATATCCTGTAACACTTCCATCGGTGTTACTGATTAATTCTTTAACCCCTGGTAAAATGAAAGTCAAGTCGCGGTTAAAGTCCGTATCCTTTGTTACACCTCGGCCAATGGTAGCCGAAGGGGTGGCCGCGTACATTTTCCCGCCATAACGGTAGTCAAACTGAACAGAGAGTACAATTCCCTTGTAGCTGAAACTGTTAATGAGGGTCGTATTGTAGACAGGGTTCGGATCTCCCAACTCCTTGGTGAGTGGATCTTGTTTATACAAACCATCGTTCGTTACTACTCTTTGACCGGCGTATTGTTGACCAGCAGGTACATTCAAAATACCAGTTCCATAGATAACGTTCATCGGTCGGCCAGGGATCGCGTAGTTACCTCGGGTTGTAAAGCCGCTAAGGACTATTTGCGTAATGCCATTGCCTAATTCAACAACCTTTGGCCTAACAATGGTCAAATTCACGATAACATCCCACTTGAATTCGCCC
>JAYWDR010000393.1:0-4081 GCA_043779735.1 Cyclobacteriaceae bacterium
GGACCTAGGTGAGTTGCTCTGATTACCAGGCAGCCACGATCATCAGTGGAGCCTTCAATACCTGGCAGTAGTTGAAAAAAATCCTGACGGTCAGCGCCATTCAGTTTTTGTAATGCAATATGGGTAATGGTTTCAGTCATCCCATAGGTAGCATAGAGGGCCGGCGAAAGATGCTGCCATTGCATGAAACTATCTTCTTCCAGGGGCGCGCCGCCTATGATGATCGTTTTTAACTTGTTGAGCTTCTCCTTTTCATGCTTCACCAGCATAGTGAATTGAAGAGGAACGAGCGCTGCAAAATCAATTTCGTCTGAAACAGATTCCAATGGGTTGGAGGAAGGTGTTGTGACGATCATGTTCATACCAGTTAGTAAGCTCCGCACCAGCATCATCGCACCAGCAATGAAATTGACATCAAGACAAATGAGTGCTGTGAAGCCGGGTTTAAGTTGGAGCACCCCTGCTGTCAATTGTGCGCTGGCGATCAGTTGCTCCCTTGTGAAAGTTATTTTTTTTGGGGATCCCGTTGAGCCCGAAGTTTGAAATTCAAATTCTGATTTCCCGTTCAGCCAATGGGAGCAAAATTGAACGACATTTTTTTCTTGCTCGGTGAATGATGTAACCAGGTGGCCCTGTTTTAATTCCTCCCATCCAAAGAGATGATTCCCCGCCTTTAACCAGACCTGCCGGTTCATTTTTTATTTTTTTCTAATTGCATGACTATGGGAACCTGGGAAATTTTGAAAAGTCAGGGTCTCTCTTTTCGAGATAGGCGTTCTTGCCTTCTTTTGCTTCCTCACTTAAATAATACAGGAGGGTAGCGTTGCCAGCCAATTCCTGGATGCCGGATTGTCCATCGAGTTCTGCATTAAACGAACTTTTCAGCATGCGGATAGCCAGCGGACTTTTCTTTAAGATCTTGCGTGCCCACTCCACATAAGTCTCTTCCAGTTTGTCAAGCGGCACTACTTTGTTGACCAGGCCCATGTCAATCGCCTCCTGGGCGTTGTATTGATCGCACAAGTACCAGATTTCCCGTGCTTTCTTTTGCCCGACAATGCGGGCGAGATAGGAAGCGCCGAAGCCGCCGTCAAAGCTTCCAACTTTCGGACCGGTTTGACCAAAGCGGGCATTGTCTGCTGCGATGGTAAGGTCGCAGACAACATGCAGCACATGTCCTCCCCCGATGGCCCAGCCCGCCACGGCAGCAATCACAGGCTTTGGTATGGAGCGAATCATTTTCTGTAAGTCCAGCACATTGAGGCGTGGGACTTTATCATCTCCTACATATCCGCCATGTCCGCGAACACTTTGATCCCCACCGCTGCAGAATGCCTGGCCACCTTCTCCGGTAAGAATGATGACACCGACTTCTGCGTCTTCACGACAGAGGTGCATGGCATCTATCATTTCTTCCACCGTGAGGGGCGTAAAGGCATTGTGAACCTTAGGCCGGTTGATACTGATGCGGGCAATCCCTTCAAACTTGTGAAAGAGAATTTCCTGGTACTCTTTTACAGGTTTCCAATTGTATTTACGTTCCATAGCTTTTTCTTATCTGCTTTTTAAAATCTTCAAATATCTCTTTGTTTTGCTGTTGTGGTGATTCAATCTCCAGGATCTTAACATTTCCATTGCTGGTAAAAAACTCTTTTAGCCCAACGTTTTGTGAAGTGAGGTAGGCAAACCCAAATTCTGATGCAAGGGACCGGGCATTCAATTTCTGACGAGTGATAAAATATTCTTCCGCCTCAGGCAGACTGGCCGGACCATCGATCAGGTTAAAAATGATGCCGCCGTGATTGTTGAGGACCACGACGAAAAGATTAGGGATGGGGTAATTGTGCCAGAATGCATTTCTGTCGTAGAAGAATGCCTGATCTCCTGTAATGATTATGTTGGCAATATCTGAAGTGAGTGCGTTTCCTATGGCGGTGCTGGTACAACCATCAATGCCACTGGTGCCCCGGTTGGAAAATACCTTAACAGAGGCTTGTGACGCCGACAATCCAATGTGATTAGCATAGCGCACGGTCATACTGTTGGCAAGATGCAGATTGCAGTCTTTTGGTAATGCTGTTAAGATTTGATGGATGAGCTTAAATTCCCCATCAATTTTTGATTGAAAGAATTGAGTAATGGTATGGTTGGAATTTTTTTCCTGCTGAAGCCACGAATTTTCATAATCTTTCCACGAAGGGTGAATGGAAGGTAAGAACTTCTTCAATTGATTGAAAAATGTGGCCGGATGAATTGGAATAATTTTGGTCAGCGACTGAAATGTGTCAGTGGGATCGCCGGCAGTCTGCAAATGCCAATGGGCTTTAGGTCGATAATTTCGAAGAAATAGCTTTAGATTTTTAGAAATCAAAGATTTTCCAAAGGTGATTACCAGATCTGGCCGTAGAGCTTCTTTCGTGGGTTCAGGCAGTTGCCCCAGGAACGTGTCGGTATGACGGCAGAAGAAAGGAAGGGAGTGGAGATTGCTGAGAATATCTCCCACCAAAGGCCAGGAATAATGATTGTTAAAATCAGTAACGACATTGCATAGTTCAGGATCACTTTCACTTTGTCCGGCAACAATTAAGATTCTTTTGTATGAAACTAATTCCTTGGCGAGGGAGTTTATTTGATCCGCTGAAAGGGTCGAATCCGAATGCATGGGTTCGATGACGCGGGCAGATTGGTTTTCTACTGTTTCGTAGGAAGACGGGTACAGCGGTTCGCGGAGCGGAACATTGATATGTACGGGTCCCTGAATCCCATTTATTGAAAGATTGATAGCTTCGTTTACAATTCGGTTTGAGTACCAGGCAGCATCTGGATGTGAATCGTTCAGGGGCAATTCATAGTATTTTTTTACATGGTTGCCGTAGAGTTCTGTTTGCCGGATAGTTTGTCCGTCCATTTGGTCAATCCATTCTTTGGGGCGGTCGGCTGTGAAAACGATGAGCGGTATTTGCTGGAAAAAGGCTTCGGCAACGGCTGGTGCGAAATTATAGGCTGCCGACCCTGACGTACATACCAGCGCCACCGGCATCTTTGTTTGTTGGGCCATACCCAGGGCAACAAAAGCAGCGCTTCTTTCGTCGCTGAAAGTCCAGCACTTGATTTTTTTGCTTCTCAGGAACGCGAGAGTGAGGGGTGCGCTACGGGAGCCAGGACAAAGTACTGCGTTGGCAATCCCTTTTTGAGCGCACAGTAAAGCCAGGTTATTCAATAGGGTGAAGTTCACACGTGCAAGGTAGTATGGCTAAAAATTACTGCCTAATGACCTGCTGGAGGGTGCTCATTTTCAATTCCGTTTCCTTCCATTCCTTTTCGGGGTCTGAGTCGGCCAGGACACCAGCACCGGCATATAAAACAGCCTCTGAGGCAAAAAGTTGCATGCATCGAAGATTGACATACAGGTGACTTTCCTGATCAACGTTCAGCGGCCCCAGGTAACCGCTATAATATTGGCGATCATAGCCCTCATTGTTTTTTAGAAATTCAAGACTCACCTCCAGGGGCATGCCGCATACGGCCGAAGTGGGGTGCAGTAGTTTCAACATGATGGTTCCCAGTTGCGGAAAATTAGTAGCTGCCATATCTACGTCAAAATCCGTTTTCAAATGTAGGAGGTTACCAGCCACCACGGTCTTTGGGCCGTGCTCTTCAAATTCCCGGAGGCGGATTTTTTTGAAGCAACTGATGATGTAGCGTTCCACCAGGGCTTGCTCCTCGATATCTTTTTGTGTCCAGCTGACAGTGCGCAAATCAGTACCTTCTTCATACGGTTGTGTTCCGGCAATGGCTGCCGTGAGGAAGTGCTGATCTTTGGAGACACTTACCAGCAATTCAGGTGTCGCGCCTACCCAGGTTCCGGTCAGGGGACTTGAAAAAATAGAAACCATGGCATGGGGATAAAGCCCACACAAGAGATTGAAGGTGTCCAACAAATCAAAGTCACTCTGAAGAGCGATGGTTTTAGCCCGTGAGGGAACAATTTTTTCAAAATGACCTTTGATAATTTCATCCCTGCTTTTTGCTACCAAGGCAATGAATTTATTTCCATCAGCAGTAGGCAAAGGGTTTGTTC
>JAYWDR010000394.1:0-4073 GCA_043779735.1 Cyclobacteriaceae bacterium
GCATTGATCAATTCAACATACAAGACCCTGCTAAGTGAATCGCGCCAGGAGGGCACATAGTAATTCACATAGCCTTTAAACCACAGCGGTTCGCCTGGATAATAATAAGGCTTATCAGTATGCACATATGTTTTTTCATAGAACCGGATGAAGTTTTCGTCCTTTGGAATGACGGGCTCATAATCCATTGGCAGCGGCCCAATCTCACCGCTGTACTTCATAGAGCCTGACATTTCCAGGTTTTCAGACTTTAGCAAGATGCCATCTCCATTTACGGTAAGCAGTCCGTGAGGAAGAAGTCTGCTGGACGATACTTTTCCTTCGTTTGACCTAAAAGTTACAAGGACGGTGTCGGGCAGAACGATCTTGTTATAGCCTGAGATCGAAGAGGGGGCAATCATGGCGCTTGCATTAATTGGTCTATCGATTTTCTCAAAGCATTGAAATCCTTCTTGCTCCGTCTTGCCCTCTGTCATGGCTTTGAAGAAATGGCGAGCTGAGCCTTGATATGCCTTTAGTCGATCGGCCGTCCACTCGCGGTCCTGGTCACTGCCGGTGGCCTGCATGGGGATAAAATAGAAGCAGCCAGTAATTTCAACTTTGTTATCCCTGATCAGGCAATACCTGAAAAAATACCGCATCTGGTACCCTAACGAAAAATTGTTGATCATGAGCGGTTCGGAAGACTTTACGCTTACTCCATTATTATCTTTGGTGAGCGATAACGCTTCCACATTAAGGATAATGAAGGATGCTTCATTCTCTCTCCCTACGATCGCCTCCTTCAGTCGTTGAAGTACTTGCTCCGAATTTTCATTCTTTCCGTTCTTGGCCTTATCCTTTTGTGCCTGATTGATGGAGAGGTTGAGCGCATAGGCTTTACCTGCCTGCAAACGTATAGATGATTTAAAAACGGTATAGCCCTTCTTGCATAAGACTAGGTCGTAAAACCCAGGATGAATATCTTGTAATTCAAATAACCCCCCTTCATTACTGATGGCCGAATGGGTTGTGCCCTGGATGAATACCTCCACCTCAGCAACTGGTTTTTTTGTTTTGCTGTCGGTGACGGTGCCGCTTACCTGTGCGAACAATGGGGTTATCATGAAAACCTGCAAAAGAAAGAGTACCAACGTGTAGCTGGCCCTTGTTGCCGCAACCAAATTCTTGCCACAGGGCAAGGTTTTCAGTACTGAGTCAAGCATCATAGGAAGTACAGCTTACAAATTGGTACATAGGCTAACTAAGAGCGAGATTCCCGAAATTCCAATCCTTCAGGAGAACGGAATCAGCCCGACTCCTATTACGGTGGCTTAAGCAGGAATGTTCCCGTTCAAATTCAAAACTAGAATTTCTTACCTGGAAAATACGCCATCTCGCCCAACTCCTCTTCAATGCGCAGCAACTGGTTATACTTGGCCATCCTGTCAGAACGGGAAGCAGAGCCTGTCTTGATTTGCCCTGTATTCAACGCCACGGCCAGGTCCGCGATGGTATTGTCTTCCGTTTCGCCCGAGCGATGTGACATAATACTCTTATAGGAATTCCTATTAGCCAGGTTGACGGCATCGATGGTTTCCGTGAGGGAACCAATTTGATTTACCTTAACGAGAATTGCATTGGCAACGCCTTTGTCTATTCCATCCTGGAGGCGCTTCACGTTTGTAACAAATAGATCATCGCCTACGAGTTGGATTTTTTTGCCAATACTGTCGGTTAAGGCCTTCCATCCGGCCCAGTCATCTTCAGCCATGCCATCTTCCAGAGATATGATCGGATATTTTTTTGCCCATGTTGTCCAGTATGCTGCCATTTCAAGGGGCTTCAGTTTCTTTCCTGATGATTTCTTGAAGTGATAGGTCTTTGTCTTATTATCATAAAACTCTGAAGCCGCTGGGTCTAGCGCAATAAAAATATCAGAGCCTGGAGTATACCCTGCTTTTTCAATAGCCTTCAACACAATCTCAATCGCCTCTTCATTGGACTTTAAATTGGGTGCAAACCCACCCTCATCGCCCACATTGGTAGAAAGACCCTTGTCATGCAGCACCTTCTTAAGCGTATGAAAAACTTCAGCCCCCATCTGCAACGCTTCTGAAAAGGTATCAGCTCCTACCGGCATCACCATAAACTCCTGAAAGTCGATGGAGTTGTCCGCATGACTGCCACCATTCAAGATATTCATCATCGGAACGGGTAGCGTATTGGCATTTACTCCGCCGATATAGCGGTATAGAGGCTGTCCGGCCTCCATGGCTGCTGCTTTGGCCACTGCGAGGGATACTCCGAGAATGGCATTCGCGCCTAACTTTCCTTTATTGTCAGTGCCGTCGAGCTCAATCATGATTTTGTCTATTAGCGACTGATCGAAGACCGGAAAGCCAACAATCTCCGAAGCGATTTTGGTATTTACATTTTCCACGGCCTTGAGTACCCCTTTGCCCATGTATTTTTTCTTGTCCCCGTCGCGAAGTTCGACGGCCTCATGGGTACCCGTTGAGGCACCAGAGGGAACGGCGGCACGGCCAAAAGCACCAGATTCAGTAAACACATCAACCTCAATGGTTGGATTGCCACGGCTGTCAAGAATTTGTCGGGCGAAAATGCTTTCAATTAGGCTCATAATTGGTGGTCGTTAAGTAGTCAATACATGTGGTGGATAAGTAACCGAGAGTGGCGGGAGCTGCATGCCTCCGCTATTGTTTTTTTAATCCAAAATACTCATAAAAATAGTCCGCGGGTTTCAAGTTTAGCCATTTTTCGCGATGGGCACTAAAATCATCAAAAGTAAACTTGTCAATATCCTCCTTGCTGATGGAAAGGGCTTCAGAGGGCTTCTTCGTGACAACGCCAATACCATAGTCGCAATCCAGTACAAACGTAGTAAGATCCGGCCTGCATGCTCTGAGGTAAAGTACCGTCTTCCATACGTCACCGCTCCAATCACCTTTAAATCCCCTCGCCTTCCACTCCACAAATGAACACGCTGCTTCTGAAGTCAGCGGATTGCAGTCATGCAGAATGATTACACCATCGTCTGTCATATTGCGCAATGAATTTTCTACATCCCGCAAGGCGAAGGCAAATTCGTGCATACCATCTATGAGCGCAATCTGACCCTTCTTTTTTGAATACAGCCTCGGCGCATCCTCTCTAAAAAAATCATCACTGGTCTTGTTAAAATAGCGATTGAATACATTATAGGGGTTCACAAATATCTTTCCAAGGATTCGCCAATTGTCCAACATGAAATCAGGATCGACTGCCATCTTTACCGTGCAATTGACATTAAAGAATATTTGGCCGTTGGCAACACCTATCTCCAAATAGCGGTTGAACTTCCTTTGCTTGATGAGTGTCTGCAGGCAAGTTAAGCGGTTCATAAATAGGACTGATTTGGTTCCTAAATTTTCGCGATACTCTTGGACCACTACGAAAGCGCTGGGCGCTTCACTGTGGATGCGACCATTTCCAGAAATTGATCAAACAAATATCTGGAGTCATGCGGTCCGGGTGACGCTTCGGGGTGGTATTGAACAGAAAATGCCTTTTTATGCTTCACACGAATTCCCATGATGGTTTGATCATTAAGATGAAGGTGTGTCACTTCCACAACAGGATTTTTCTGAATGTCCTTCTCACTCACTGCGAAGCCGTGGTTTTGGGAAGTAATCTCACCCAATCCCGTTGTTACATTAATCACCGGATGGTTTAATCCACGATGCCCATGGTGCATTTTATAAGTTGTCAGGCCACAGGCCAGGGCCAGCAATTGGTGACCCAGGCAAATCCCAAAAACCGGCCTATCGGCCTCAATGATTTCCTTTACGGTCTTGATGGCATAATTCATCGCGGAAGGATCTCCTGGGCCATTTGAGATAAAATAACCATGGGGGCCCCACGCTTCCATCTGAGCGAAGGTTGTTTGCGAAGGGAAGACTTTCACATAACATCCACGCGCGACCAAGTTCTTAAGAATATTTTTCTTTATACCGACATCAAGGGCCGCAATTTTCAAATGTGCATTCTGGTCACCGACCGTATAGGGTTCCTTGGTGCTCACTATCGAAGCC
>JAYWDR010000395.1:0-4046 GCA_043779735.1 Cyclobacteriaceae bacterium
TCATAATTCCCGCCTCCGTCTCTTTTTTTATCCGGTTCAGTTGTCCTTCACCATCATATTCATAGTATGTGGCATAATTCTGCTCATCAAGGGTTGCCATAAGCCTTAGTTTTACGGGATCGTATACGAATGTTTTCATCATAGATGCTACAGGATGTATCCTAATATCATCTGCCAACATCCGCGTCCCTGGCGTTTCTAGTCCGACGATAATACTGTCCGCATCGGCAGGTACAATGAACGAACCCGAGAACTGTTGCCAGTTATCGACGATAGCACCTCTCGCTTTAAAAACAAGTGGACTGTTTATCGTAACTCCGGCACGATCGACAAAACTAATGGTCGCCATACCTGCAGATTCATCCAGATTCTTCATATCCCGCGGCTCATTGATCCACCCACTGAACAGATACTCCTTGCCAGGAACGGGGGCAAATTGTTTGATAATATCACAGGTTTGCAACAAATAAGTGGAGCCAGTATAGGTCGCAAGCGGAAACGGCAAAATGCAATCCTTATTTATCCTGCGGGCAAACTTAACGGGGTCTTTTTCTGCTATAAATAAACATCTTTTACCACTGTGACTGGTGCTGTCAAACAGCCCGCTTTTAAGACCCAGCCAACTGGATAATATGGTTGCCTTAACACTGTCAAATTTAAAATGGGCTGGTATACCGCAGCCGGTTAATGGCGAATTATCTTGTGCACCAAAATCGTAATCTTCAAACCCATCAGCACCAATGTCATAATAGTGGGTATTAGATGCCGAAGCAACCGGCAAATTGTACGCAAAACCATATATTTTTGCGCTGGGAATTTCCAAGCCATCAGCAAGTTCAACAGGTTTTCCATGAGGGTCAAATATTTCAGCCGACTCACTCTTTTGCCATTGCTGCCGTGATTCGGGCGTTGCAAAATATCCGGCAGATGGTTCACTCAATATAGAAAAGGTTTTGAAAAATCCCTGTCCGTTTTGAGCTGTGGATTGCCCATAGGACCTGGTGGAATTGTATTTCCAGCTGGCAAATGGCCGCCAGCTTCCTAATATACCAAGCAGGTAGGGATTAATTGCGGTACCGGCAGGAACCCGGCAAATCGGATCTGGAAAAGAGAAAGTTTTAATCTGACATTTTGAAGTCATGCGGCAAGTGTTGTCCAGCGTAAAAGTCCCCGATTGAAGGGGCTTTCTGCATTGACCAGCCATAGGATCAGGCGAAATATGATATGTGCCATGCGCCTTATAGGAGCTGGAACAAAACCTGTCGTTATGATCGGCAAAAACTGAATCAATGATTATGACAGCGTTATTAAGACAAAGGCGATCGATATTCTCAGGTCCTTTATCAAGTAGTAGCTGAATAACGCAGGGCCGCCCTTCACCCACCTGCTGTAGGGTAAGCAGTGATCCATTAATGGTGGCGGAAGAAAATAATCCATTGGGCAACCAATTCTTAATAGTACCGTCCCCGTTAAAACGAATGGAATCGTTCGTAATACGGTCAATGAAACCTGTGCTGTTTTCGCAATCACAGGTGCTTGTCTGCAAGGGAGGATGGATACTGTAATAACCCTGCCAGTGTTGCCGATATTCGGATACAGCTGCGTTAATAACAGCATCAAAAGCCAGTCTCTCACCTAATGCTGGGTTGACAGCTGTTGTAACTTGTCCATAGGAAGCTGCCTGCATATTTTTTAATCCGCTGTTGATAATTTTTGCATTCGTAAACAGCGCCTGATTGACACTGGCGCCTTTCTCGTCGATCAGGAATTTATCGTGCTGACTGTTTTCAAAAATCCAGCCTTTTTGTGCTGTCCCGCCTTTTGTCCATAACAATAATTTATCGGCTTCGCGCAAAACAGGTCCTGCGCCGATTGCATACTGTTTGAAATTAGCAATGACCATCCCTGCATTATAGCATGCCGGCCCCATTTTTGGGTAATACCAGTAAGCAGGAAGTCTCGTATTATATGTTAATTGGTGGTTGTCATTTTGAATCGCAGTAACCACCGGCTCACCCGTATATTCATCATACAATATGTTCTTCGTTGCGATTTCACTACCGTTGTCATAGGCGATGACCTCGTCCACCAAACCTGTCCTGTACACAAGCTTTGTAGTAGTTACACCCTTATATTGTAAAAGGCTTTCTGTATACATTGGCAGGATAACAGGTATGGGTAATGGAATTCCGAAAATAATGGGTATGACATCAAGGTTAATTTGCAAAGCAGGGGATTTGGTAAGACTTCTTGACTCGGATGTGGCAACATAAAAATCATATTCGAGTCCGGCTGTGTTGTTTTTCGTGATAACGCCACTGTCTGGATTGATAGTGGAGACCGTATTATCCAGCTGACCATCCTTTATTTTATAACGGTATTCGACACCTGAAACAGGAACAAGGCGATCGTCCTGCGAAAAATATTTGTGCGACTTTAACTTGCCATTCATGTCATTTATCTCCACATAAAACCCCTGCGACGCAGTGAACCTGTTCTGGTTGACAAAAAGACTGTTAACGATGCCGGGAACGCCTTGTTTTGATGTTCTTTTGGTGATTGTTGGGAAATCCTTGGATGTAAAATATTCAAAAACTTCTGATCCTGTTGCATGTCTCATTATTGAAGGGTTTGGCAAATCTTTTACCTCTACCCTGCTGTAACCAATTGACGGAGCAGGAAAAAATGATTCTCCAAAAGGTTCGGTTTTAAAATAATATAACTCCGGCGCCATGGCATTGGCGTTATTGAACTGACCTGTTAAATATACAAATGGGTTTTCTTCATTACCCACAGGTTCATAACTGGCTACCCCTGAACTGATTTCACCAGTACCTCCAGACCCATTGCTTACATAATTGTATACTTTTCCATATACCTGCTCATCCCCGATATTATTGGTCATTACAGCCCAGTTGTCATGATAAGTGATTGATTTAACCCTTGCTCCGCCACCCATTTTTCTGCCGTTGGGATTGTACAGACGCACAAAGGAACCGTACATGTTATCCAGATTCTGCCCTCTTTGATCCCTGGCCATTTTGGTTGTGTAACTAGTTAAAAAATCCATGAAACTACCGGCCACCTGCGGAATTCGTGCTACAACACTCATGATATTATCGAGGGGGCTCTTAGCCGGATCCGTCGCAGCAGGGTTTAATATATGATTCAGACTTTTACGCATTTTTTGCCATAAGACCCTTGACACGGGATGCGTTTTTTCGATGGGTCGCAGTAGTATGGCAATCTTCCCGGGTCCTGCCGATTCCACCCTATCGAAATCAAAATATCCACTGATTTCTTCTTTATTAATTTTGGCATTCGCCCCTGCATTTACAATACAATTGATGTATAACTTTTCACCGTCCTTATAATATTTGGAAAGCGGAATGGAGTTATTACCCGGCCCTACATCGGCAATGAGATAAAGATAATTATCCAGTCCATTAGCAGTTGCATCATACAAACGGTTTCCCGGCACGCCACTTGGTGTTTTTGAAAAGCCAAGTATTTTGTACATCTGCATCGCCTGCTTGTCTTGGACAAAAGCATAATCTTTTGCCTCATAATCGATGTCTACCCTCCCACCTGATGGCAACTGAATGGTCTTCAAGTTCCATGCTTTGGCATCTTTGTTTGCACTCTGAATGTCCTGTTCACTGTACGGAAACCGGATATTGTTGAAACTACCCTTAATATTGGTTTTGAAATTACCCCAGCGATCCATATTAACTGGTACATACGCAAATTCACTATTGTTTTCATTGTTGTATGTGAAAGAATAATTACTGTATTTTTCTTTATTAGAATTATTGTAACTGAATCCCAGCTGCTTTAACGTCAGCTTTCCGCCACCACGGCGATTGGCAGGAATTCCCTGGCAAAGAGAGGTGGCAAAATTAAAAAAAATGGTTTGTAGCGGAACAGCTTCGGAATGCTTGCTGATATATTCTACCCGGGAATACAATTTAATGGAATCAATCTGGCTTGTAGTTAAATCTCGTCGTCTGTCAAATGACAGTTCATGACCATCGGCCCGGGCAGAT
>JAYWDR010000396.1:0-4039 GCA_043779735.1 Cyclobacteriaceae bacterium
AGTGGACTCAATAATAATTTTCTGAATGGCATGTGGCGAAGCCTGCGAATGAAACTGATCCTCTTAAATGAAGCGTAGCCACCAAAAATTTCATCTGCCCCAAGACCTGACAGTACCGCCTTAATGCCATCCATTTTTGCGGCTCGGGTCACAAAATACGAATTTACCCCGTCAACGGAAGGCTGGTCCATGGCTTTCCAAATATCATCCAACTGATCCCAAAACATTTGCTCGGTTACACGATAAGATGAATGAACAACATTTATTGTCCTCTCCAGGACCTTCGCCTGGAACCATCCCTCATCCAGCGTCGCGTCATCAAAATTTACAGATATTGAATTTACATTGCTAGCAGTTTGGTCCGCCAGCAATGTGAGAAGACTGGAGTCAATGCCACCACTTAGAAATATGCCGAGTGGTGCATCGGAAATAAGATTTTTTTGCAATGCCTCCCTGGAGGCCGTCCTGATCATGGCCAGAGCCTCCTCCCTTGATTTTACCAGGTATTCCTTATTCCCAAATTGATAATAGGATTTAACCTGGTGTTTGAAATCCTTCATTTCCAATCGAAGAAAGGATCCGGGTGCTAGCTGAATAACTCCCTCCAGAGTTGTGTAGGGGTATGGAATTGACCCGAAGGCCAGGAACAAGATTCGCCACCTTTCATTCTCTTCCCATTCTGCCCTCAATGCCCTGAATGCTTTCACTTCAGACGAAAACAATAATTCCTTGTCGTCCAAAAAATAGTAAAGCGGTTTGACCCCCAGGTGATCACGGACCAGGAAGAACAAGTCGTTCTTTTTGTCATAGAGCGCAAAGGCGAAAATACCCTCAAACCGGTTAAATGAGTCAGCCCCCCAGGCCTCGTAGGCCTTCAAAATAACTTCAGTATCGCTTTTGGTATGGAAGGAAATGCCAAGCGACTCCAATTCCTTCTTCAATTCCCTAAAGTTATAAATCTCTCCATTGTAAGAAATTACAATTTGAGCTGCTTCAGTCATCATCGGTTGGTGACCAGCCGGTGATAGATCAATAATGGAAAGTCGTCGGTGCCCAAGAAATACCCTGTCTGCCTGATACATTCCTTCATCGTCCGGACCACCATGAGCAAGAGAATGAAGCATTCTCTTGAGTCCATCCTGAAAGTCAGTTGTCACTTCACGGGAAACCCTACCAGCAATACGGCACATTGGTCAACTAATCAGGTAAAGAAGAAAGTAATTCAGGATTCAGAATAGTAGCCGTAGCCGTTCTTTTTTCGGGCACTGACATAGCCGTAACCATAGCCATAGCCGTAACCGTAACCATAGCCATAACCGTACCCAGGGCCGGATTTGTACACATCATTGAAGACTATGCTTATATTCTTGAGTTTTCCAGAGGCATAGTAATCCTGCGCTGTTCGGAGCAGCATTTTCGGTGTGTAGTTTTGACGAATAAGGAAAATGGTGTGATCCACATGGTCTGACAAAGCAAATGCATCCGTCACAATAGCCATTGGCGGTGTGTCGATTATCAGGTAATCATAAGCGCCTTTTGCCAACGCCATCAACTCTGTCATTCTTGGGCTTAGCAACAATTCGGAGGGATTTGGAGGGACAGGGCCCCCGCTGATCAAATCCAGGTTTGGATGGCCAGTCTTTTGAACAATATCTTTAAACTCTGCGATGCCGGCCAAGAAACTACTGAGACCAACATCATTAACAACGCCAAAGTCCATAAAGAGCTTGGGCTTCCGCATGTCGGCGCCGATGATCAACGTCTTCCTGCCTGAAAGGGAAAGAATCGATGCCAAATTGATTGAGGTAAAGGTCTTTCCTTCCCCACTAATGGAACTGGTGATCAGGAAGGTTGCTTTTTCACTTTTACCGGTAAAATAGTTCAGGTTAGAACGCATGGCTCTAAACGATTCGGAAATGGGTGACTTCGGGAACTTGAGTACCTCCAGATTATAATCACCCTTCTTATGCCCTACCCCTCCGATAAAAGGAATGGATGTTATTTTCTCAATATCCTCCCTCGACTGCACCCTGGTATTAAACATCTCCATCAAAATGAAAATCAATAGTGGGAATGCCAACCCTGCTAGAGTTGCAAATAAGTAATTTTGAGAAGTGTTGGGAGAAATTGGTCCACCGGCCAGCATGGGCGGATTGACCACAACGATATCCGTACTGCTGGAGGCTTTTGATATCTCAGCTTCTGACATCTTTTGCATAAGAAACACGTATAAATTCTCCAGTAAGGAATAATTCCGTTGGATCGACACCAACTGCCTCTCTGCCAATGGAAGATATCCAATTTGTTTTTCAGCCGCTGAAATTTGATTGTCAAGAAAGTCAAGTTTTATCCTATCCAACGATCGCAATCCTTCAATTGACTCTAGTACTTCGCGTTTAAGTTCATTCAGTCTATTTAGCTTGCTATTAACTAGAGGATTAATGGTCTTTTCCCTGTCAAGGAACAGCTTAAGTTCTAATTGCAGGTCAACAATCTTCATAATTAAAGATGAAATCACGGGATCATTAATATCAAGTGAAGTAGGAAGAATAACCTGGTCAAGATTCTTGCTTTCGGAAATGTATTTTTTCAAATAGTCATAATAATTCCCTTTTACTAATAGTTCAGCGCGCTGAATTTCAAATGCCTCAATTTTGGAATAAACACGTTGAGCTTCCATACCCAAATTTCCCGCACTGCGATTGTTTTTCTTGAATTGCTGAAGCTGGCCTTCAAACAATTTTAATGAATCCGATATTTTCACAAGCTGACCTTTAATAAATTCAACTGTCCTATCAGCCGTCTGATTTTTGCGTTCCAAGTCAGAATTTTGATAATTGCCTATGAGGCCATTTAAAAAATCAATCTCTTTATCAGGGTTTGATCCATTTAGCGCCAAATTAATTACTCCCGAACCTTCCTCCGCCCAGTTCACACTCAATCTTCCCACATATTCAGAGGTTACATCCTGAGCATCCTTCACTATCAGCATATAAGGAATATTAATAAATTCTTTGAATGAGACATCTTCAACTTTTTCTATCAACAATTCATTTTCATTGAACACGATAGTGTCACCAATAGTGAATTGCTGCCGGTGATCGAGCCCTGACTCACTAAACTCTAGCACATATGAATTCTCATTCAACAATTTGATAATGTAGATCCCTTCATTAGGTGCCAGCTTTTTGATTAATTTGGCTCGCACCGGTAAAGCTTTATATAGTTCTGTTGTTAAGACATACCCCTTCCTATAGAACGCAACGTTAAAGTCAAGCGCTTTAACTACCCTATGAATTAACCGGTATGAGCGAATGATATACGGCTCATTCAGATAGTTCCGATATTGATCTACCAATGCATTTTTGTACAATAATTCAGCCCCGCTGGTTTCCTCCTTTTCGCGAATAATAATCGACGTGGAAACAGGGTAGATGCGCTGTGAATATCTGTTATTATAGAATGCAAACGCCAGGGATACCAACATAGAAAGCAATATCAAATACCAATACCGTAACGCCCTATAGCCAATCCGCTTGAAATCGATCAAGCCGGCCAATTGGCCTTTGGTCTCCAAATCGCTTTTTAAAGGCAGCTGTTGTTGCACTCGTGATATTGATTTACTTGGTATATGTCAAAACAATAAGCAACAAAGACAAAGAGGAGATGAACAACGAAAGATTCTGTCCAAAATACTTTCTGAAAGGTCGTTGTTTTAATGCCGGAACTACTATTACATCATTTTGATAAACGTAGTAGTAGGGTGAATTGATAAAGTTCTCATCCAATAAGTTCAAGTACACAATCTCTGTGCGGTCGCCCTTTTGTCGGATCAGTTTGAGATCCGTTTTATCAGCCAAATCTGTTAAGCCTCCTGCAAGACCTATAGCCTCAAGCATGGAGACCCGATTATTATTGATGACGATCACACCTTCTTTACCCACCTCCCCCAAAAAGGTCGCTCTATAATTTAACAATCTTACTTTAACTATTGGAGATTCGAGGTATCGATTGGCAATGTGCTGCAGGGAGTCTTGCG
>JAYWDR010000397.1:0-11164 GCA_043779735.1 Cyclobacteriaceae bacterium
CTATTTTCTTCCGTTAAAGCAAGCACACAACGTTCAACAAGTTCGATTGGGAATTGGCAAGGGTGATCTGTTTTTTCTGGATGATTTGATTTCACATTCGGTATGTCCCACATTGCCCTGTCCCAGTCTTGTTCAATTATTTCCCAGATGTCACTTGGGTTTTTCCCGAGCGGATTTCCAGAAGGCAAACCCTTATTCGGCCCTTTAAAATGCAACTTGCCAGGGTACTTGGATGGCACCCTAACATTATCAAGATTAAAAATGTAATTGTCTGTCTTGCTAAACCAAAGAATAGTTTCGTAACGGCCGCTAAAGCGATTTGAGGCATGCAATCCGTGGCCGAAATGCCAAATAATACGGTTGCGTAGTTTAAGTCCGTGTTTTTTAAAGATTTGATAATAGAAAATGTCCAGCGGGAAGATTTCTCCCTTATCCACATAATTGCCAACCTGCCAGCACAGGTTTCCTTTGTCAGACAGTGTTCTTACAAGTTCAATGATAATTTCTTCTTGCGTTTCTAAGTATTTTTCTATGCTGGTCTTTGTTTCATAAGATTTTCCAATGTTGTAAGGGGGAGAGGTGATTATTAAGTCGATTTTTCCATCACCAATGTTTTTTAAGACGGTCAAACTGTCTCCATGCGTAATTTGATAGTCAATTTCAGGATTTATGAAGTCGAAAATTGGATCTTTTATCTTCATTCAGGTGCACATGTATTATCAAACAAATTTATTCCTTTTGGCGTCAGTTATGGAGGAATTTTTGAAGGAATTCCTAATTGATTGCTTGGGATGTGCAATTGTAGTTAAAGATATTATGTATCCACACTAATGCAAACTCTTCCAAATCAAGTCCTTCAGGTCAGAAATACCTTGATTAGCAATGGCCGAGATGAACGTGAATGGCAACTCGGGAGGAAGGTCTTTCGTGATAGCGACTTTCAGCTCCTCATCCAGCAGATCGGATTTTGAAATGGCGAGCAGCCGCTTCTTGTCAAGCAATTCGGGATTGTATTGTTTGAGTTCATTCAGAAGAATATCATATTCTTTTTTGATATCGTTCGAATCAGCGGGTACCAAAAAAAGCAGAAGTGAGTTTCGTTCGACGTGCCGAAGAAACCGGATGCCAAGTCCTTTGCCTTCCGAGGCGCCTTCAATGATCCCGGGTATATCAGCCATCACGAAGGATAAGTTATCCCTGTACTGCACTACCCCAAGATTGGGAGTGAGTGTCGTAAAAGCATAGTCCGCAATCTTGGGTTTAGCTGCGGAGACAACCGAAAGAAGCGTTGACTTTCCTGCATTTGGAAACCCCACCAGGCCTACATCCGCCAGCAGCTTCAGTTCAAGAATGATCCATTCTTCTTTTCCTGACTCCCCCGGCTGCGCGTGGCGCGGTGCTTGCTGGGTGGGAGTGGCGAAAAAAGCATTTCCTTTTCCGCCACGTCCTCCAGGGGTGAGAATTACTTCTTCTCCGTCTTTATTTATTTCACAGACAAATTCATTGTTCTCCGCATGCCGGGCCACAGTACCCAGTGGAACTTCAATGATTTCATCTTTGCCGTCGGCGCCGGTTCGGTCCTGGCCTTCGCCTCCGCCTCCATCTTCGGCATTGATGTGTTTTCTAAATTTCAGGTGAAGGAGTGTCCAGAGGTTGGTGCTTCCTTTGAGAATGACATGGCCACCATGACCGCCATCACCACCATCGGGTCCCCCTTTCTCCACAAATTTTTCGCGGTGAAAATGCAAACAACCCGCCCCGCCATTGCCCGAGCGAGAGCGGAATTTCACATAGTCAATAAAGTTTGGATTGGACAATAAATTGGGAATTACGAAATATTAAATTACGAATTACGAAATATTAAATTACGAATTACGAAATATTAAATTACGAATTACGAATTTAAGGATAGAGTTTGGTGCTTGTCGATGACTTTGCAGATGTTTGAAAAGATTTCCGCGACAGAGCCGATGCCATGAATGGGGTCATACTTACCTTGCTTTTTGAAATAGTTGGCTACCGGGATCGTTTCACTTTCGTATACATTGATACGGTTTTGAATTTTGGCAGCATCCTGGTCATCAGTACGGCCGGAGGTTTTTCCACGATTAAGCAATCGTTTGACCAATTCATCTTTTTCAACTTCCAGAGCAATCATGCAGGAGATGGGCGAGCCTTTTCCATTCATGAGGGTATCCAGCGCCTCAGCCTGTGCCACAGTGCGGGGAAATCCGTCAAAAATGTAACCGTTGACTTTTGAGTCAGATTTGATCTTGTCATCAACCATGTCGATGACCACCTGATCAGGTACCAGATTACCATGGTCCATAAAGGTCTGTGCGAGTTTCCCTAAGGCGGTACCTTCTTTCAGATGTTTGCGAAAAAGATCGCCGGTGGAGATATGGCTCAGGTGATATTTCTTGATGATACCTTCGCTTTGCGTGCCTTTGCCGGCACCCGGCGGGCCAAAGAGTACGATGTTAATCATGGGTGACTTCTTTTAAAAATAGGACTGACAAGATAGTTCACCCGTTCCCGCTCTCCAAATTGGTCAGCCTTCGACAGGTTCAGGCTGACACAACAGCTCAGGCTAACATGACAAGCTTAGACTTAACATAAAGGTTAAGCACCTACGGTTCTACAGCAGGAAGGATCTGCTTATACACATCGCGCAGGTTGCGCCCCAGCCCATCGTAGTCAAGGCCGTAGCCTAGCACAAATTCATTTTCAAGTTCAAACCCCACATATTTCACATAGATATTTTTGTCACGGGCAGGTTGTTTGCGGAGCAGGGCAATCGCTTCAACCGATTTGGCGCCAAGACCTTTCAGGTCATCCATGATTTTTTGCAGCGTAAGTCCACTGTCAACAATATCCTCTACGATAATGATGTCGAGACCAAAAACACTTTCGTCGTGGCCAATGAGTGTATTGAGCTGCCCGGTACTGGCTGTGCCGGAATAGGAGGAGACTTTTACAAAAGAAATACGACATTGAATGGTCACCTCTTTTAAAAGGTCTGACGCGAACATAAAGGCGCCGTTCAAAATCGGCAGGAAGACAGGAGTCTTGCCCTCGTAGTCGGTGTTGATTTGTTGCGCGAGACTGGCTATCTTCTTTTCTATCCGCTCGGCAGGCAGGAACTTCTTAAATTCCAGGTCTTTGACTTTCATATCGTGGTAACAATGAGGCAAAGATAGATGTTTTGACGGGGTCACAGCGAAAGCCCTCCGATGGAAATAACATAAAGTACTAACAGGTTAGAAATATTACTTCGCGGTCGATTACTAATAATCATCACTTACGGCAAACTCATTCTTCCTGTACATCCACTTTCCGTTGGTAAAGTCGGGGAAGGCGACGCTGGCTCCTCCCATCTGGATGGACGTTTCGGACAAAGGCGTTATTGCGCTCCAGGTGACGGCGTCATACACATCCTGGGGGGTATTTATTTTTCTCTTGGCGGCCTCAATGAAGGCGTTCAGCACAAACCAATCCATGCCACCATGGCCGGCGCCGGATGCATCACTACCATATTTTTTCCAAAGTGGATGGTCGTACTTGTCGAGCCATTCCTTCGCGTCTTCCCAACGGTGCGCTTCTTTGCTCTGACCCTCGATGTAAATTGACTTGTTGACATCCATCCAAATTCCGTTGGTGCCCTGTACCCGAAAGCCCAGTGAGTATGGCCGCGGTAAATTAGTATCGTGTTGCAGCAGAACGGTCTCGTCATTCGCCGTACGGATCATGGTGGTGACCACATCACCCAGCTTGAAATTCACTTTTGCGTTTGGATGACTTTCGCCGGCGTTCTTTACGATGTAATTGTGAAGCCCGCGGGATTTTGTTGAATAGGACACAAGCTCCGTGAATCGGTTCCCCCGATTTACATTCAGCATCATGGCCACAGGGCCGATACCATGGGTGGGATAGAGGTCTCCGTTGCGGTTGACAGCATGCTGCGTGCGCCATTGTGCTTCTGAAAATCCTTTCTCACCGAATTCGACGCCTGTTCCTTCTCCTGTGGGGGTGGTGAACTTTACTTCACGCAGATCATGTTGATACCCGCCTTGCAGGTGAACCAGTTCTCCGAAAATATTCTGCCGGACCATGTTCAAGACAGCCATGACATCGCGGCGATAGCATACATTCTCCAGCATCATCAGCGGCATTCCGGTGCGTTCACTGGTGTGAACGAGGTTCCAGCATTCCTCTACGGTCATGCCGGTAATGACTTCACATCCCACGTATTTTTTCGCGTTCATGGCGTCGAGGCACATGGCAGCATGCCATTCCCATGGTGTAGCAATGATGACGGCGTCGATGTCTTTGTTTTCCAACAATTTTTTATACCCCTGGGGCCCCTCAAGAATAACCTGAGGTTTTGGTTTCCCCAATTTGGTTACATGGCTGAGCGCACCATCCATCATGTGTTGCTGAATATCGCACAGCACGACCACCTCGACATCGGCCCGCTGCAAGGCAGCTCTCAGGTGACCTTGCCCTCGGAGACCTACGCCGATAAAACCGAGGCGAAGTTTTTGGTCCTTGTCCTTCGCGAAAATTGATGAGGATGGAAGCATCGAGAGGCCGGCACCTGCCATGGCGGTTGACTTGATGAAATCTCTTCGTGATGTCATATTTTTTGAATAATTAGTTGGCAATTAATTCGAGGTTAAAATTTCCTTATTCGTGACCAAATTTTGTGATTTGGGTCAGTTAGTTTCCACATATTTATTATGCGTGAAAACCCGTGGCCAAACCATCCCTATTTGCGACCAAATTGCGGGCCTGGTCTATTTAGTAATCACCGAACGTACATAGGAACACAAATTCATAGTTCTTTCATCAACCATTTGTATAAGTCAATCATAGAATAGATATCATCTTTGTGCACTTTCTCATGAGGTGTATGTGCATGCTGCTCCGGGGCACCCACAAAACACCAGTCAAACGGATAGGGCGCCCGCTGCAATTCTCCTCCGTCACTGGAGCCAACGCCTTCAACTTCCAGCTGGTATGGGATTTTGTGCTTTCGGGCTACCTGGATGATATGGTCGATAAACGCTCTCCGTGGAATGTTCCTGTCGCGCAAAGAAATCACAACACCTTTGCCGTGATCCACTCCATCCGATACCCAGGTGATATCTGAAATCAAGGCCTGGCGTACGTTCCAGGATTCATAGATGAATTTTGCCAGAAAGGGAACAGATCCGCCACCGTGTTCTTCCCAGCAGCTGAAGACAATGATGCCGTCCTTCAATTGCTCTGCCACTTTTAATGCCGAGTAAATGCCGAGACGATCATCAAGGTAGGCGGATTCAATAAACTGTTTGGATTCCTTAAAATTGATTTTGTAGGAGAGGGGAGTGCCTCGTTCTATCGCCCTTCCAAATTTATACAGTGCGTGATGCTCTTTGTCAAATTCCAGTTCGCACTCGATGGGACCCTGTTGGTCGTGCCCAACCAGTCGTGTACCCCCTTCCGCATCGGGGCTGCCAACGGCCAGCAGTTGATTGAAATAGCGAACCGTAAACCCCACCGTATCCATATGTGCAAAGATGGCGGTGCGGGGTTTCCCAAATTTGAGAATAATGCAATCTTGAAATTCATCCCCATGGAAAATCTCAGGCTTTACTTTCCAACGCTTCTTTTCTTTTTGGATATACTGAAGCAGAAAGTCCTTGACAGCAACTTCATGACCAGAAGTCCCAGGAATGGAGCAGAGTTGATGGAGGAACTTCATGGAATGTTTCGAGGACGAAATTACAAAATTTAGTCCAGCGCAAAAGAAAACCGGAGGCTCAGATTCCCATGAGATTTTATGAAGCCTTCGCCATCTCCCAGCCGATAATACTTTTCTTGCGAGAGGCGCTCCAACGGTATTCTCCAAGAATACCATCTTTCCTGATCACACGGTGACAAGGAATCAGGTAGGCGATATGATTGGATCCAACCGCCGAGCCAACCGCCTGCATGGCTTTCGGATTCTTGATTTGCTGTGCAATGTTTTGATAGGTGGTAACGCTGCCGCTCGGCAACCGAAGTAGCGCTTCCCACACTTTGACCTGGAAATTGGTCCCTTTCACCAGCACGTGAATTTTACCGTGAGTTTTCTGTCCGAAAATCCTTTCTACATAATCTGCTGTGAATGCCTGATCCTGGTGAAAAACTGAGTTGTGCCAGTGCTCTTTCATCTTTTCCATCTCCGCCTTTGGCTCATCACCGATATTGATGAATGACAGCCAGCAAATGCCGCGGTCGGTGGTACCAATAAGAACCGTGCCGAACGGTGTTTCATGAAATCCGTATTCAATGCGTATGCCCGAGCCCCGGAGTTTGTATTCCTGTGGCGTCACCGCTTCCAGCGTGGTGAAGAGGTCATACACCCGCGACTGACTGGACAGCCCGGCAGATTCGGCGGCCTCTACGATATTTCTGGACTCTAGCAGTTTTGTTTTCAGAAAGTCCACAGTCAGGTATTGCAGAAATCGTTTTGGGCTGATCCCTGCCCACTCCGCAAAGATGCGTTGAAAATGAAATGGGCTGAGGTGCACCTTCTCAGCAACCTCATCCAGTTCAGGCTGTCGCTGAAAATTCCCTTCCAGGTATTTGATAGCCTGTTCGATACGCTGGTAATTGATATTGGTTTCCATGGATGCAATCATAAAGCTATTGTTTTTTGATGGACCAAAGGTGGGTGGATTTGCGGGGCTGCTCAACCTGTTTCTTGCGGAATGCAAATAACCGCGAAGCCGCTGAGGCGCGAAGGAATGTAAGAAGTTGGCACAGATTGCACGGGTCTGTTGCATCTGTGAAATCTGGGTAATCCGTGGCGAAACCTCCGCACCCCTGCGCCTTTGTTTTTATTGTATTTATATTTGGGCAAACCAATCCCCACATGAAAAACCTGTCCTTCCTGAAATTGTTGGTTCTGTTAACGGCACCAGCCTGGGCACAGCAGAACTTTGATACTGTCAAAATCCGACCTCTGAAGGTGGCAGACAATATTTATATGTTGAAGGGCTCTGGTGGCAACATTGGTGTGATGATTGGCAAGGAAGGCACACTCATTATCGACAGCCAATTTGGACCGCTTTCAAACAAAATAAATGGGGCTGTTAAAACGCTGGATCCGGGTGAAATCCGCTTTTTGATAAACACGCATATTCACGGAGATCACACCGGCGGGAATGACAATTTCAAGCGGATGGGTGTAACCATCGTCTCACACAATGTGGTCAGGGAGAGGATGATGAAGGAACAGGTAAATGCCAGGACCAACCGCACGACACCACCCAGGGATAAGGACGCCTGGCCCATGATCACCTTCGCAGACCGCCTCGATTTCCACTTAAATGATGAGGATATTGAATTGATTCATTTCGATCCGGCCCATACAGACGGGGATGTGCTGGTGCATTTTAAGAATGCGAATGTGTATCATACCGGCGACATGTTTGTGAGGTATGGCTATCCATTTATTGATGTGTCAAATGGCGGCAGCATTAACGGCTTTATTTCTTCGTTGGATAAAATGCTTGGCTTGATGGATGACAATGCGAAATTGATCCCAGGTCATGGAGAAGTTTCAACCAAAGCAGATGTAAAGATTTTTCGGGATCGGCTGGTCGATATCCGGGATCAGGTTGCCGCTGCATTGAAGAAAGGAAAGAAAGCGGAAGATATCCCTGCCATGGGTATTACCGACAAATACGATGCAGAATGGGGCAAGGGTTTTGTAAAGGGTAAGGATTTTGTGCTTCTGGTGGCTGAGAATTTGAAGGGGGCTGGGGGCGGGGACAGGAAATAGGGATTGGCTTTTAGGTCTTGGCCGTTGGCTTTCCCTAGCAAGTATTGACTGCTTTTTCGTATCAGGCCTATGGCTTGAGCTTGGGTGAGAGCCTTGTGTTTGATCACAGCTTATGACGCATGATGTATAAACAGGGTCCCAATTCATTTGATGAGGCATTGCTTTTTTCAACAAAAATTCAATAAAGTCTGCGGGCCTTCAACCTGAATCTTGCTGAAGAGGTCAGTTTCCTGAATGTATTAATTCTCTATCTTTCATCAAAAAATGAAGGCCATTTTAGGTTACTGTTTTATCATTCTTGTACTTCTCTTCGGGTGCGAGCCTGCCAACGATCCGGCCAAGGAAGAATGGATTCAACTATTCAATGGCACCGACTTGACGGGATGGGATATCAAAGTTGCGGGCAGCGACCTTAATGTTAATCTAAACAACACTTTTAGAGTTGCGGACGGCTCATTAAAAGTGGATTACAAAGAATACGCACGATTTAATGGCGAGTTTGGACACATTTATTACCGCGACCCGTTCTCTTACTATCGCGTGAGATTGGAATATAAGTTTGTGGGTCAACAACTTGAAGGCGGACCACCATGGGCCAGATTGAACAGCGGCATCATGGTACATTCTCAAAGCGCCAAATCACTGGAAAAAAATCAGACATTTCCTGTTTCGCTGGAGATGCAGTTCTTAGCTGGCGACGGAAAGGAAGAGCGCACCACAGGCAATTTGTGCACACCCGGAACGGAAGTCTATCGGGATGGCCTGCGTATCGAAGCACACTGTATTGATTCAGACTCGAAAACCTATGCCGCTAACGAATGGGTGAAAGCAGAGGCGGTCGTACTGAGTGATTCAATTATTCATCACATCATCAATGGCGATACCGTGCTAAGTTATGAGCGGCCCCATATTAGCGAACTTTTCGTAAGTAAGGACAACAACTGGACCTTTGGTGGATTTTTGGATTCACTTCAGTGGATTCAGAAGAAGGACGTAGCGCTCGCGGAAGGATACATAGCCCTACAGGCTGAAAGCCATCCTGTCGAATTTAGAAAGGTAGAATTGCTCAACTTAAGAGGATGTACCGACCCCAGGGCACTCAACTACAAATCCTATTTAATCCAGTCGGATAACACCCAATGCCGGTATAAGTGAAGTCTTTGATTATTCCACTACCAGTGCAATTTAGTTATGAATTGGCTGTTTCATTTTTAAAGCGTTCACCTCGTGAAGTACTCCATCACGTGGAAAATGATGTAGTGACGAAGGCCATGCGTATCGGGAGGGATGATTTGATTTACTCCATTCATTCTGAGGCTGGTGGTCTTGTCATTGAGTTTCTTCTGGGGAACCAGACAAGTGTACAACAAACGAAGGTTGTGCAGTTTGTTCGGGAGTGGTTTGATGTTGATACAGACCTAAAACCTTACCTAGTCTTGATCGTGTAAAACGGATTTTTAAAAGATATAAAGGATGGGAAGCGTACGCCACGCTATATCTATGGCGAAGCCTTTAAGGTGACCGGCCTTTGCCAGGAAGGATCACCCAAACGGTTTATCAATAGCCGTTGCTAGTTTGTTTCCAAAAATTTCAACGCCACTTTCTGTCACCAGAAAATTATCTTCCAGACGGATGCCGAATTTTCCTTCCACGTAAAAAGCGCCATCAAAGGCGAAGATCATCCCAGGTTCTATTTTTTGCTTATTTCCTTCTACCAGGAAGGGGGGTTCATGAACATCAAGGCCGATTCCATGACCTGACCGGTGGGGCAGAAATTTATAGGAGGGTGAATAGCCCTCCTTTTCTAAAACTTTTCGAATAGCCAGATCAACGCCTTGACATTCAGCACCCGGATACAGCGCAGCGATTCCTGCCATTTGACATTTTTTTGCCACATCCCAGGCCTTTTTCACCGCGTCTGTAGGCTTGCCAAAAGTTACCGTGCGGGAGACATCAGAAGTGTATCCATGAACACTGGCGCCGGAATCGGCTAAGATGACAGTTCCTGGTTCCAACACAAAGCGCTGGAGGGTGCCGTGGATATAGCTTGATGCCGGTCCGAAGCTTCCACCACCCCACACATTCGTGGATCCCTTTCGCTCATGCCCTTCTTTATATAGCCAATCGATTTCATCCTGAGTCATACCCTTGAACAAGCTGCCCAACGCCAGGGCATGGACTTCCAGCGAGATCTCTGTAGCCCTTCGATGCAAGCTTATTTCTTTCTTGGATTTTATGGCCCTCATGGGATGTGTGATCGTACTGGCTTCTTTGTAAATCGCGGTGGGGAGCGCTTTGGCCAGATAGTTGTAATACCAAAATGGCATTCCTTCATCAACTCCGATCGCACCGGCGGCAAGACCCATGGACTTTAGGATACTTGCACTGATGGCAAAAGGGTCCTCATATTCTTCCCAGGTACGAATGTCTTTTTGACCATAGACCATTCGCTCCAACACATTGTCTGCTTCAATGCGCGGACAAATGCATACTGGCTCACCTTCTTTGGGGAGGAATAGGGCAAACAGCCTGTCGTGAGCGGGAACTTTTATGCCGGAAAAGTAGAATAGGTCAATGCTACCGCTAAGAAAGAGTACGTCAATGCCCTGCTGGGCCATCAGCTTCCGGGCCGTATCATGCCGAGCTATAAAGTCCTGTTCATTGATTGGTTCAACGTCATCGATGCGCGAGCTGATCCCATCCAATACATGTTCAAGGTGATCGAATTTTGATTTCATACTTTGGATTTCTCTGAATGCCCCCGACCAAATTATCGAAAATTTTGGCTAGGTCACTTGGAGGGTGTCGCCAGGTGCTCCTTCATCGGTTTCCAATAGTATTGCTTCCAGCCTTCATGGAGGGATTCGGCTTTATGTTCCGGGATTTCGGATTGGGTGAAGGTGAGTTTTGTTCCTTTGGGCACTTTTTCAAATTCAAAAGTGCAAATAGAAAAGTGGTCTTCAGGCCAGCCTTCTTCCTTAAAGTGCCAGGCCTGCACAATTTTTTTTCCTTCCTTTAATTCTATGTTGTAGCCATGGCAGTAGCCGTCAAACACTTTAAATTCTCCTTTCACTTTTTTGCTCATGGTTACTTTACCGCCCGTGAATGCGCCATGTTTTTTGGCATCCATGATCAGATTGTAAACTTGGGCAGGTAATGCTGCGAACGTGACGGCCTGTTTGATAGTTTTTGTTTTCATACATCGGATGTTGAAGTGGCATCCCGGCAAATTTATTCTTTTTCTAATGGATCACACATCCCTGTGAGCATACTATGGCTGAGACCGGACGGGAGTAGTGGTATTTTCTTGCTGACTTTTTTGAGCCGTCAGGCACCATAGATTGAAGTGGC
>JAYWDR010000398.1:0-11164 GCA_043779735.1 Cyclobacteriaceae bacterium
ACGCGTTCTGTATTGAAACCGAGGTCTTTATTTTGAATGAATTTCATTTGCTCGCTTACTACGACTGTGCCGACAATCAGAACGATGGAGATTATGAATTGGAAGACGACCAGGCCATTTCGTAGCCAGGCACCTTTTGAACTTCCCGAAAAGTTTCCCTTCATGACTACCACCGGATTGTACGATGAAAGCATGAAAGCAGGGTATAAACCTGCCAACAAGCCTACCAGCAGCGCGAACCCCACCAGGCCAACAATTACATCGACACTGAAAACAAAAGACAGTTGCTTTTCCACCAGCATATTGAAGGTTGGAAGTATTAAAAGAGCGCCAAGCACGGCAATGATAGTGCCTATCAGCGACAGCAGAATCGCTTCGACAAGAAACTGGGTGACGAGTTGGTCCTTTAGCGAACCCATCACCTTACGAACGCCAACCTCTCGGGCACGTTCCGATGAACGTGCGGTGGAAAGATTCATGAAGTTGATACACGCAATGGATAATATAAGCAAACCAATAAAGAGAAGAGCATAAATGTATTTTAGGTTACCACTTGGCGTGACCGTAAATTCAATATTGGTCGGATCTAAATGGATAGAAGTGAGCGGCTGCAAAAAGTAGCGATATCCATTGCCTGCTTTTTGGTAGTCCTCCCATGACTGGTGCAACTCGCGTTCAATTTGTCCGGCGGCATATGTATCCACCATCTTCGGAAATTTTGCTTCAAGGGACTTTGCTTCCGACCCGGGCTTCAACTTGAGGTACGTGTGCGTATCGAATGAGATGTAGTTTTCGGCTTTACGAAATTCCGGCCCTGAAAAGGAGCCAACGAAATTCGCGCGGAGATGCGAATTGTCCGGCATGTCTTCAAAAATGCCGGTTACTTTGAATTCACCAAAATTTCCATACAGCACTTTCCCTATCGCTTCTTCTTTTCCAAATATTCTTGCTGCCATGGTAGCCGAAAGGATGACCTGGTTGGGCACTGCCAGGGCTGATTTCTTATCTCCTTGTATCAGAGTCAGATTAAAAAATGAAAAGAACGAAGAGTCAGCAAATATAAAATAATCTTCTTCGAATGTTTTTACTTCACTGGCCCCTATTTTATAGTTTAGTATCACATCGGTGACAGGACCCAGCAACTGAAGCGTATTTTCAACTTCCGGATAATCACGCTGCATGGTGGGTGCATAGGAATGGGGGATCGCTGCATAGAAGGTTATGTGGTTCGGATATTTCCGCTCCAGCGCCATCTTATAGATCCTCTTCGCATCAGGGAAGAAAGTATCGTACGACAACTCATGCTTCACATAAAGGACTATGAGCAAGCAGGCAGCGATGCTCACAGCAAGGCCCAGAATATTGATCGCTGTATAGACTTTTTGCCTTAGCAGGCTGCGAATGGCGGTTTTCAGGTAATTTCTGAGCATATCCCTACGATGACTTGAACCATTAAAAAGTTGGTAAACTATATCTTACGCAATTCCGTCTACTTGGGTTGCGAGGAAAAATAAGGCCATGGGTCAAGTTTTCCAGAAACCTTTACCTTTGCCTTATCTGTTGAAGAAACCATGTTCAAGTTAATTATTATTCTGGTGCTGCTAATCTACCTGCTAAATAAGGTAAGTGTGTTTTTATTCAGAGCGTTTGGCCAACCAAGACCACAATCTCAGAATTTTTCAAGACCGTCGGATGGCAACGTTCACATGGACGCCACGCCTAAAAAGGGAAACAAGAAGGGGGGACTTAAAGGTGGTGAGTACGTTGATTATGAGGAAGTGAAATGAACTTGTCGCTTGGCTACTGGTTTCTAGCTCCTGGTGGACTAAGGCTAAAAGCATACTGCTCCCGTTCAAATGAAACCCGCTCTACCAAACCAGCAACCAGTAACCAGAGACCAGCACCGTGTCAAAAATCCACTTCTATAAGTACCAGGCTGCAGGCAATGACTTTGTCCTGGTGGATAATCGCGAAGGCAAACTATCTTTTTCAGCTTCACAGATTTCTACCCTGTGTGACCGGCGTTTCGGCATTGGCGCCGACGGATTGATCCAGCTTAAGAAAGATCCGAAGCATGACTTCAGGATGATCTACAACAACAGCGATGGCAGTGAAAGCTTCTGCGGAAACGGTTGCCGTGCGATCGTGCACTTCGCCCAACACCTGTGCATCATCAAAAATGAGGCTACTTTTTCCGCTTACGACGGTAAACACACTGCACGGATTTTACCCAATGGACTGATCCGGTTTTCACTTCAAGATGTGGGCGCCGTCGAGAAGAAAGGCGAAGATTTTTATGTCAATACCGGCACCGATCACCATGTGCGATTCGTGAAAAACCTCTCTGCCTATCCGGTGGTAGAAGAAGGCAGAAAAATTCGTTACGGCGATCTCTATAAACCTGCTGGCACCAACGCGAACTTCGTAGAGGTAACCGATAACAAAATGGTTTCGTTCAGGATTTACGAGCGTGGTGTAGAAGATGAGACCTATTCCAGTGGGTCCGGCGCCACTGCCTGCGCCCTGGCCGTAGCCGCCAAATTAGGTTACCCATCACCCATCACATTAGAGTCCAGGGGAGGACAATTAACACTGGAGTTTGAAACCAATAATAAGGGCGGCTTTCACCACATCTACCTTAGCGGACCGGTGGAATTGGTTTTTGAAACTGAGTTTGGGGTGTAGGGAGCCATGCTTTTAGCCGGAAGCCTGCCAAAATGCGCTTCCGCTCCAATTTGGAACTATAATTGCACCCTTGAAAATCTTAACTTTGCAGCCCCGCCTGGTCCGCAGTGGACCATTGTCAGTGGACTGTTGACTTCTATGCTAAAGCTCATTTCTAAACTATTCGGCACTAAATCCCAGAAAGACATTAAGCGCATTATGCCGCTGGTCGAAGATACCATCCGGGCGGGAGAAGAATTAAGAGGATTATCGCATGATGACCTTCGGGCCCAAACAAAAGAAGTTCAAGTCTTCATTAACGCAAAGCTCAAGCCAATTGATGACCAATTGGCAGGATTACATCAACAAATAAACGATCATCCCGATCTCGATCTCCACGAAAAAGAGGCGCTCTTCAATCAAATTGACCAGATTGAGAAAGAACGAAACAAAGAACTTGAAAAGATAATGATAGAGGTGCTTCCCAAAGCATTTGCTATTATGCGAGAAACGGCCAGGCGTTTTAAAGAAAATGAATACCTGGAAGTGACGGCCTCCGAACTAGACCATCGCTTTGCTGCCAAATTCGAACACGTAAAAATCGAGGGCACCAAAGCACGCTGGCACAATCAATGGTTGGCAGCAGGCATCATGATAACCTGGGACATGGTCCACTACGATGTGCAAATCATCGGAGGCATTGTGTTGCACGAGGGAAAAATTGCTGAGATGGCCACAGGCGAAGGAAAAACATTAGTGGCCACATTCCCTACATTCCTCAATGCGCTGGCCAGGCGTGGAGTACACATCGTCACCGTCAATAATTACCTCGCTACACGCGACAGTGAATGGATGGGGCCACTTTTCCAGTTTCATGGCCTGACGATCGATTGTATCGATAAGCATGAGCCCAACTCGGTGGCACGAAGAAATGCCTACCAGGCGGACATCACCTATGGTACGAACAACGAATTCGGCTTCGACTACTTGCGCGATAATATGGCGCGCGATCCGGAAGAACTTGTGCAGCGTGGTCACCACTATGCGATGGTCGATGAGGTGGACAGCGTATTGGTAGATGAGGCCCGCACGCCACTTATTATTTCTGGCCCGGTGCCCCGCGGAGACGAGCACGAATTTTACGACCTGAAACCCCGCATCTTTAAAGTAGTAGAGGCGCAGAAAAAACTGGTGACACAATATCTGAACGATTCCAGAAAATTAATTGCCGAGGGAAACGAAAAAGATGGGGGCCTCGCCCTGTTCCGTGCTTTCCGTGGTATGCCAAAATTTAAGCCGTTGATCAAAAACCTCAGCGAAACCGGCAACAAAAGCATCCTACAGAAAACAGAGAACTACCATCTGCAAGACAATAAAAAAGAAATGCCGAAAGCTGATGCCCCTCTCTATTTTATTATCGATGAGAAGGACAACAGTGTGGAACTCACGGACAAAGGGATTGACCTGATTACCGGCGAAGGGGAAGATCCTTCGTTATTCATCCTGCCGGAGATTGGCATGGAACTCAATAAAATAGAAAAGGATTCAACTATTGATCCAGCTTCACGCTTTCAAAAGAAAGAAGAACTGATTCGTGACTACTCAACCAAGTCACAGCGTATCCACAGTATCAACCAACTCCTGCGGGCATACACGCTCTATGAGCGCGATACTGAATATATCATCGTGGATGGCAAAGTGAAGATCGTAGACGAGCAAACTGGCCGTGTGTTGGATGGCAGGCGCTACTCAGACGGTCTGCACCAGGCCATCGAAGCAAAGGAAAGTGTGAAGGTGGAAGATGCAACACAGACGTATGCCACTATCACCCTTCAGAACTACTTCCGAATGTACCACAAGCTTGCCGGCATGACGGGTACAGCTGAAACGGAGGCTGGCGAACTCTGGGACATATATAAACTGGATGTGGTGGTGATCCCCACCAACAGACCCGTCACGCGCAAGGATATGGATGACCTCGTTCATAAAACCGTGCGTGAGAAATTCAACGCTGTGGTGGAGGAAATCGTTACTCTTACTCAAGAAGGACGACCGGTATTGGTGGGTACCACATCCGTAGAAATTTCCGAATTGCTGAGCCGTATGTTGCAATTGCGAAAAATCAAACACAATGTCTTGAATGCCAAGCAACATCAGCGTGAAGCGGAGATAGTGGCCGAGGCTGGCAAGCCCAGCACGGTGACCATTGCCACCAACATGGCTGGCCGTGGCACGGACATTAAGCTAACCCCTGAATCTCGTGCGGCAGGTGGATTGGCCATTGTTGGCACAGAGCGGCATGAATCACGACGGGTGGACAGGCAGCTGCGTGGCAGGTCTGGACGTCAGGGCGATCCAGGCACTTCCAAGTTCTATGTTTCACTGGAAGACAGTCTGATGCGTCTATTTATGCCGGAGCGCATCGCCCGCATCATGGACCGCCTTGGACTGAAAGAGGGTGAAGTCATTTCGCATTCGATGGTCACTAATTCTATCGAACGTGCCCAGAAGAAGGTGGAAGAAAATAACTTCGGTATACGCAAGCGTCTGTTGGAGTACGACAACGTGATGAATTCGCAACGTGAGGTGATTTACAGGCGCCGTCGCAATGCGCTCTTCGGTGAACGTCTGCAGCTCGATATCTTAAACATGCTTTATGACACGTGTGATGACCTGGTGGCGAGCGCGAAGGCTGGTGAAAGTCTTGAGAATTTCAAGATGAATCTGCTCAGCATCCTTGGCCTCGATTTTCCAATCAGCCAGGAGGACTTTATGAAGTTTGACCAAATTCAACTGACCGAAAAACTGTATGAGAAGGCGCTGAATCACTACGAGAGCAAAAATAAAATGATCGCGCAGAAATCAATGCCCATCATTCAGGATATTTTTAAAACCAGGGGCGCCACCATTGAAAATATCCTTGTGCCATTCAGCGATGGCATAAAGCAGATTGGCGTGGCAGCGCCGCTGAAGAAATGCATTGAGACGAATAATTCGGAATTGATCCGGTCCATGGAGAAGATGATTACCCTCGCCATAATCGACCAGCAATGGAAAGAACATCTACGTGACATGGACGACCTAAAGCAGAGTGTGCAGAATGCCGTGTACGAACAGAAAGACCCCCTGCTTATTTACAAGTTTGAAGGATATGAAGCCTTCAAACGCTTTATCGGAAGGGTGAATGAAGAGACCATTTCTTTTTTGCTTAAGGCGGAGATTCCGACTCAGGAACCTGAGCGGGTACAAGAGGCACGCTCCCAAAAACGACAACGATATAGCGAACAAAAAGATGAATCCCGATCGTTGTTGCAAGGAGGGGGTAATGAGCCCCCTCAGCAAAATCAGGTAGAACAAAAAGTGATGCCTGTGAAGTCAGAGAAAGTGGCTGGCCGAAATGATAGAGTGGCCGTTCAGTATCCGGATGGCCGCGTACTGAATGACGTAAAATACAAGAAGGTAGAAGATGACATCAAGAACGGACGGTGCATTGTGATCGACCAATAATGATTACTTACAAATTACAAATTATGAATTGCGGTGCCATTATCCGTCGAATGAGTGTTCATCACTCGATGGGTGCCGAAACCGTCATTCGTAATTTTTCATTTGTGATTTTCCTTATGTTTAGCTTGTCTTCTGCAGCCCAGAAAAACGGTACAAAGCCTTACTACCACGAAGATCTTTATACGCTCCGTCCAAAATTTCAGGATATAGTAGACACGATCCAGCTGACCCAGAGTAGAAAAAAAGCGGATGTGGTGGCCATTCACAATGTCAATGAAGACGTTGATGGAGTACTCGACAGTATCAACCGTTTTAATGTAACCCGCAAACTCATTGATGGCTATACCATTCAGATTTATTCCGGTCAAAACCGGGAAGAGGCCATGAATGCCAAAAAGAAAATGGTGATTGATGTCCCTGGCTTGACAGCTGAATTGGAATACAATCAACCCAAATTCCGGGTGCGGGTAGGCAACTATTTTTCCAGATTAGAGGCCCAAAAAGACATGCTACGATTGAAGCGCCCTTTCCCTAACGCTATTTTGGTACCAGAAAAAATCATCGTCCGCTAATGTCCTTGCTCGAGTCGGTACAACAGCTGTCCCTGTCCAATGCTCAGGAAGTAGTGAGGTGGCGACGCCATTTGCACGCCAATCCCGAACTTTCATACAAAGAATTTAATACAGCAAAATTTGTTGCAAAGACCCTGAGAGAGATCGGACTGTCACCAGAAGAAGGCATTGCAGGCACAGGCCTGCTGGTATTAATATATGGAAATAATCCTTCCAAAAAGATTGTTGCCTTGAGGGCTGATATGGATGCGCTCCCAATCACCGAAACAAATTCCGAGGACTACAAATCCAAGAATCCAGGAGTGATGCATGCCTGCGGCCATGATGTACATACTGCCTCCCTACTTGGTACCGCTAAAATTCTGAATGCCGTACGCGACCAGTTCGAAGGCACCATCCGACTTATCTTCCAGCCAGGTGAAGAGAAAAATCCGGGTGGCGCTTCCTACATGATAAGAGACGGGGCCCTGGAAAATCCACGCCCTGCCTCCATTATCGCGCAACATGTAATGCCTCTTTTGCCGGTCGGCAAGATCGGCTTTCGCGAAGGCATGTATATGGCAAGTTCAGATGAAATCTATCTCACAGTAATAGGCAAGGGAGGGCATGGCGCTGCACCGGAACTTACCATCGATCCAGTGGTGATAGCATCTCATATCATCATCGCCCTTCAGCAAGTCATCAGCCGAAACGCCAGTCCTAAACAACCCACAGTACTCTCTTTTGGAAAAATTATAGGCGAGGGTACTACCAACATCATTCCCAATGAGGTAAAAATTTCGGGCACTTTCCGTGCATTGAACGAAACCTGGCGCCAAGAAGGGTTATCCAAAATAAAGAAAATGGCCGAAGGCATTGCGGAAGGCATGGGCGGAAGTTGTGTCGTAGAAATCTCTCATGGCTATCCTTATCTGGAGAATAATCCAGTATTGACACGAAGGATCCGCCTGGCCGCCGAAGAATATGTGGGCAAGGAGAATGTAGTGGACATTGAACTGACTCTTGGCTCCGAAGATTTTGCCTACTACTCGCACATTATACCAGCATCCCTCTACCGGCTCGGCACACGCAACGAAGCAAAAGGGATTACTTCATATATCCATACTCCAACATTCAACATTGACGAAGGTGCTCTTGAAATTGCGCCTGGTCTGATGGCCTGGTTGGCGATCAAAGAATTGGAGAGTACTAACTAGAGCGAAGAATCAGACGAATCCGTACCTCTAAAAAGTTGAAAATCCCCTATATTTGCCATGGTCTATGGAGAAAATTTCTGAAACTATCCTAAAATTCCTTCGGCTGGACAATTTTGTCCAGAACATCACCGGCTATGTCGAGTCGCGCATTGAACTGATGAAGATTGAGATAAAGGAAGACGTGTCTAAAGCCATTGCCAGGGGCCTGGTTACTGCCGCCCTATTTCTTGTCGGCTTCATGTTTTTGATTTTTTTTAGCGTTGGTCTGGCTCATTTCATAAATGCGTTCCTTAATGAGACATATATAGGATATTGGTTAGTGGCAGGAATATATGGCACCATTTTTTTGATACTATTGATATTCAGAAAAAACATTTACAGCTACTTTGAGGATCAGGTGTCGGAGTTAATCAAACGAAAAGCAAAGTAAGCCATGGAGCTATTAGAAAGCCAGGATCCGGAAAAGAAGAAACTCATTGAGACTTCGGATAGACATAAACGTGCACTGGAAAAGGAAGTGCATGACATGACAAAAAAGACAGAGAGAATGCTCACCAATGCCCTGATCATCGGTGGCTCCCTGGCACTCACCTATTTCCTGGTCAACTCACTCTCCGGCGGCAAGAAAAAGAAAAGAAAAAACAAGACCCTAAAAGCACCCGAGACTGCAATAGATGGCGTTGACACAATTGAAGAGGAGGATCAAGGCCCTTCCATTGTGTCTCAGATCGGTACGCACATACTTAATAAGGCCACGGTCCTGATACTCGACATTGCTAAGGAGAAGCTCATTGAATACCTGGAATCAAGAAAAAAAGCTGATGAAAATTCTTGAAATTCTACAACAGCGTCACCGACAGGGCAAGAAATCCATTGCCGTTCTTATTGATCCTGATAAGGCAGATGATCCCTCCAAACTGAAGCACTTAATTCATTTGGCCAGCGAGAATTGTGTAGACTTCTTTTTTGTGGGCGGTAGTCTGATTATAACACCAAATCTTTCTGATATCATTCAATCTATTAAGGAGGACGTAAACATTCCTGTGGTCCTATTTCCGGGCAGTTCGGTTCAGATTGATCCATCAGCGGACGCGGTCCTGTTTCTCTCGTTGATTTCTGGCCGCAATCCCGATTTACTAATTGGGCAACATGTTCAGGCTGCCCCGATTCTAAGAAATTACCGGATGGAAGTGCTTCCCACAGGCTACATTCTTATCAGCTCAGGGCGCACCACCTCAGTGGCCTACATCAGCAACACCACGCCTATCCCCGATGATAAATATTCACTGGCAGCCTGTACCGCAATGGCAGGAGAAATGCTTGGGCTACAACTTATGTACCTAGACGCAGGAAGCGGCGCAGAAAAAGAAGTAAGTCCCAAGATGATCAGCACCGTGCGCAAAGTCGTGAATACCCCCCTGATTGTTGGCGGAGGCATCAACAACTCAACCAAGGCCCTGCATGCATTCGAAGCGGGCGCCGATGTTATCGTCATTGGAAATGTGTTGGAAAAAAATCCAGAGGCCTTAAATGAGATTTCGGATAAGGTGTATGACTGGAACCAAAGTATTGAGGCCAGCAACTAATTCAATCGTTTGAAAGTATCCATTTCGTTTTTGTAACACTCTTTATGGCCTTCCTTAATTCTCTTATCTACTATTTTTTCATTCTGCCCATTTCCCTGCTGCCATTTCCCTTCCTGTACGGAATGTCTAATGGCCTTTATTACATATTCTACTATGTGATTGGCTACCGGAAAGACGTGGTGCTGCAGAATATTAGAAATTCGTTTCCAGAAAAATCAGCTGAGGAACATCGTGAGATTAGTAAAAAGTTTTATCGGCACTTTTGCGACTTGATTTTAGAAAGTCTCAAGGCCTTTACCATTTCAGAAAAGGAGGTCCGCAAACGGATGTCCATCAAGAACACAGATGTTTTAGATAAATATTTTGATCAAAAACGAAGTGTAATCATCGCCACAGGACATTATAATAATTGGGAATTGTTTGTCCTGGCCCTCGCAGCTCCACTTAAACACAAGGCCATTGCAATTTACAAGCCGTTATCAAATTCATTCTTTGACAAAAAGATGAAAGACATGCGTACTAAATTTGGTCTACGTATGATCTCTACAAAATTGGTTAAAAGAGTATTTGAAGAAGAAAAAAAGAACCTGACTGCAACCACATTTGGCTTTGATCAATCTCCCTCGTTCTCTGATAAAAGCCATTGGATGCAATTCCTAAATCAGGACACGGGCGTAATGGTGGGTACCGAACGCTTTGCCAAGGATTACAATTACCCGGTGGCGTACTGCCACATCAGTAAGGAAAAAAGGGGTCACTACAGTTTTTGGTTTTCAGAGGCTTGCGATCAACCCCGGCAGACAGCGCCTGGAGAATTAACAGAAAGGATTACGAAAATATTGGAGGCAGAAATTATTAATCAGCCAGAATACTATTTGTGGACACACAAAAGATGGAAGGGCAAGCGACCCGCCATTCTCCCATCACTTCAGAAGCTCTCTTGAAATGACCATGCGCTGAATTTCTGTGGTGCCCTCATAAATCTGGGTGATTTTTGCGTCACGCATCATTCGTTCCACATGAAATTCTCTTACGTAACCATATCCTCCATGAATTTGGACGGCCTCCGTAGTTACCTCTTGCGCAATCTGAGAAGCAAAGAGCTTTGCCATAGCAGCGGCTTTCACAAAATCCTTTTTCTGATCCTTTAAATACGCCGCCCTCCACACAAACAGTCGCGCCGCATCTATTTTGGTGGCCATCTCCGCCAGCTTAAACTGAATTGCCTGGTGGTCTGCCAGTAGTTTGCCAAAGGCTTTACGCTCCTTGGCATATTTCATTGCCAATTCATAGGCCCCTGCAGCAATCCCAAGTGCCTGTGCAGCAATTCCGATCCTTCCGCCATTTAGCGTCCCCATCGCGAAGGTGAATCCAAACCCTTCTTCGCCAATTCGATTGGCCTTTGGCACTTTCACGTCAGTGAACATGAGCGAATGCGTATCACTGCCACGGATACCCATCTTGTCTTCCTTGTTGCCCACTACAAAGCCATCCATGCCCCGCTCGACGATGAGACAGTTAATGCCTTTGTGTTTTTTGGAAGCATCCGTCTGGGCCATCACCAGGTATATGCTTCCACTGCTTCCATTGGTGATCCAGTTTTTGGTTCCGTTGAGCAAATAATACTCACCCTTGTCCT
>JAYWDR010000399.1:0-4014 GCA_043779735.1 Cyclobacteriaceae bacterium
AGTGCGGTCAAGTCCATTGATGCCATAGCCAAAAGAGAGACCTGGAGAAAAGACAAGCTTGTCACTTATTCTTACTTTGTAGCTGTACAGCAAACTAGCGGTGGTTGTCCTCCAGCCGGCTGAACCCATTTTGTCTGTAGTGGCCAGCACGCCAAAGCCACTTTTCAATTCATCCACCCATATATCATACGATGCTGCAAATGTTGAAAAAGCTTGTGGAAGGTTGGGCCACTGTATCCGGTGATTAAAGGTGACTCTTTGCTGAGGGGTGATGCCGGTAAACGCCGGGTTTAAATACAGAGGTGATTGATAGTATTGAGAAAATTGAGGATCCTGTGCTGATACGCTGGATACCATCAATGCCAACCACACCAAACATAGACTTCTTTTCAGCATAGCACTCATAAAGTTATCGGATCATCGTCACATCCCCAAGCTGTGTCGATCGTTGTCCATCTGAAAGTCGTATGGTCAATTTGTAAACATACACACCCATCGGCATCAGTCTTCCATCCTTATCATAGCCATCCCATCCAATGAGCTGGCTGTTACTTTCGAAGACCAGATTACCCCATCGATCGTAGATCTGAAGGTTAAACTCATCAGCGCCCTTCACAATTGGTAAGAATACATCGTTAAAAGACCCAGTCCCTCCGGCCCCTGGTCCAGTACCAGTACCACCACCACCACTACCACCACTACCGCCACCACTACCACCACCACCGCTTCCGCCAGAAGGACCATTGGCATTTGGCGTAAAGGCATTGGGCACTTTTACAATACCTCCTTGCTTGGCCAGCACCTGGCGAACTAATTCATCTGTGCACACGATACCATTACCATGGTCATTCTTAACAATTAGTTTTACATCATACTTTCCTTCCACTTTGTAAGTGTACTTCGGCTCTTCCTCTTTGGAAGTTCCGCCGTCACCAAAATCCCATGCCCATTGATCAGTTCCAGTAGGTCCAGAACCTGTGCTGAAGTTAAAAGTGGTTAACTCCGTATCGGGCACGTAGACTACAGCCGGGCGAATATCAAAGGAAGCAAACGGCTTATCATATACAGTAACCGTTCGCGTTGGTGCACTGACTTGTTGCCCGGTCTGCGAGCTCTTCGAGATTAGATCTATGGTATATACTCCAGCGGCTGATATCTGGAATACAGGAGTGACTCCGGTAGAAGTCGCCACCACCCGGCCATGATCATCTCTTACTTTCCAATCATTCTCGTCACCCGTGATTAGCGTTTTGGTGATGTCGGTGCTTACGGCGATCTGGGTAGGGAAACAGGATTCCTTGGGATCAACTTCAAACTTGGCGATCAAAGGAGGCAAATCAACATTAATCTGGTTCGTAAAGGTCGACTTGCACAATGCACGTAATAGGTTCGTCGCAGTGAGTATGACAATCTTAGGCCCAGGCTTGACATACTTCACCACAGGAGGCGTTGTGCCTGAGAAAGTGGCAGGCTGGGAATCAGCACCAAATGCCCAATCATACGTAAAGATTGATCCATTGACAGCAACAGACGTGTTTGTAAACGTTACGTTCGACTCGCCATTTGTGTAAAGCGGCACTACTGGCGCAACAAATCCAGCCACAACATTTCGATATACATTGATGGGTATTATCTGAGGAGGGGTAGGGCAATTTCCGTTCGTGCCACGATAGATTACTTCATAAACGATCGGATTCGCTGCCGTGACGTTGGTAAACGCAAAGCTGATATTCAGACTCGTGCCTATAGGGAATTCAGGAACTAGTGTTCCTTGAACCCGGTAATTCCAGGTCTGCGAGGTGGCCCCTACACTTTGATTTGAGAAGAGAATAGATTCACCACTGCATATGTCAGTCTTGTCGGCAAGTACATTGGCGATGATATTAGGATAAATCGTGATCGTGTTGGTAGGCCCGTTCTTGATACATCCTGGCCACGGTCCCACCGGAATCGAAGAAGCTGAAGGAAGTGAAGTCTGCATCGACACGGGGTAATTGAGTGTGCTGGTCGGACTCAGGTTCGTATAAATGTGCGAGATGACGGTAGGTCCGGTGCCGGTGCCCGTAAAGACAAGATCCGGCGTGTCGCCAAACCTCCAGGTGTATATAGTTCCGGCTACATCGTTGTATTGGAACGAAACCGTGTTAGGGCTACACGTAGCCAGGGGACTAATGACAGTGTAACTTGGATCTGTATCTCCCACGTTCACCGTGAATGGAACATTAAACGGGGTGATACAGCCGAATCCATCTTTCACCGAAGTAATGGTATACGTTGTAGTCACCAGCGGAACATCCGAGATGACCGCCACATTGCCTTTGTTAGGAACCACAATAGGACCTGCGCCTTTATTGTATGTAAAATCGAAGAGCGGGCTGCCCCCAAACCGGAAGACCAGGAATTCCGTGCTTCCCTTGCAGATAAAGTCTGGCGAAGGGGTATTCAGGAAGCCTGCCGTAATTTCAGGGGCCACTGTGACAATTATCAATTTTGGGCTGTTGCTGTTACTACATCCGCCAGGGCCAGTCGCGATAATGGTATAGGTGAGCGTCTCCTGAAATCCCTGGGTATTAGTCATAAGTTGACTGATCGTAGGACCACCTCCAACAAGAGGCACGCCGATTGCGTTTGCGCTGACTGCCCACGTGTATACAACCGGCAAAGGATCAATGGTACTGGTCAATGGCACTGTCAAGGTTTGGCCGTGACATATAGTGATGGTAGCCGGAGCATTTACTTTAGGAGTAGGGTTTACTATTACAGGAATAATAAGTTGGGGACCTGCGCAGGCGCTGGCCTGCGGAGTAATGGTGTAGGTCACCGTCTCCACCAAATTTCCGTTGTTAAATAACACTGAGAATACCCTGTCGCCGGCGCCAGGACTCGCACCGGTAATATTTGCTGAGGCACTAACCGTCCAGGTGGAAACCGTGCCGCTGAGGATGTCTGATGTCAACGTAATATCAACCTGCCCACCGCTACAGATAGGCAATTGAGCCGAAGCTGTGATATTAGGACGTGGATTCACCGTAAGAGTAACGATCACGTCATCACCAGTACAAAGGGCCCCACCGGTCATTCCGGGTCGCAACGTGTAGGTCACGGTCTGAGGGGTTGGAGTTGGGTTACTCCACAAATCAACTATTGATTCTCCTGGCAGGTATAAGATCTTCGGTATAAGTGGAAACGTCAATGTCATCAGGCCGGTAGGTATTGCACTAATCACATTAAACGAGATGCCACCCACAGAGGGAATTGTTGGAGATGTCAGGCTTATTGCGGGGCTCACCCCTTCGCAGACCGTCTTGAATAGCGAAGAAGCCAACAGTTTCGGTTTAGGCTCAATATCAACCGCGACCATGACCGGTGTGCCGGTACAACCAACACCTCCTCTTGCCCCATTGGCAACCGGGGTGATGGTATAGGTAACCCTTGAAACGGCATTCGAGCTATTTACAATGTTATCCTGGATGATATAACCCTGTGCCAGACTGCTGAGCGATGGAATAAATCCAGACGTGCTCACCCCTGAGGTAACTGCGGCCGAATAGTTAAATGTAATAACACCTGCTGTCGGGACCGTTGGAGATGTCAAGGTAATATTAGTGGGATTGATTGAAGATCCACTGTTACTACATACGCTGCTAAGTAGTGGAGCTGGAGTAGCAACGACCGCAGGTTCCACCGTGAGTATAACATTTTCGGCGGGACCAAAGCAATTTGCAAGTGATCTCGGTGAAATGCGATACGTTACTGTCAATACCCCATTTGTATTATTGGTATAGATATCCCCTGCCAACGCATTGGCAGCCTGGTAAGGGCCGGCTGGAGGGTTTGCTGTCGCAGTACCACCAACCAAACCTGGAGCAGTTATGCTAATAATATTGAAATCACCCATCACTACCCCCACATTAGCAATGGCCAGATTGATACCTGATGCGCCGCCTGAGCAAACTGTTTTGTTAAGATTATTGGCCAGATCCGGTGATGGTCCAATGGTAAGCACCACCGTTC
>JAYWDR010000400.1:0-11125 GCA_043779735.1 Cyclobacteriaceae bacterium
GGCATGTTCACATTTGCCAAAGACAAACAAACAGCCAGGGTGGCGGCAGAGTTTTATGTAAATGCCATCCAGGTGATGAAAGGTGCAGAAGCAATTTCATCATACACTTCCCTACCCAGACAAGAAGCCTATAATATTGAGTATTGGCTTTTAGAAGAAGCGAAACTTCAACGCATGCCCAAACTAAAAGCCCTGTCGGGAAAAATTGCCATGGTTACCGGCAGCGCAGGAGGCATTGGCAAGGCCATCGCCAAAAAATTCATTGACGAAGGAGCTTGCGTTGTCATTAATGATAATGATGCCACTAGACTCGCCACAGTCGATGAGGAGTTTAATAAGCAATTTGGCACTGACTCATACTGCCAGGTACTGCTCGATGTCATGAAGGGCGAACAAATCAAGAAAGCATTTAACAAGGCGGCATTAACCTTTGGAGGGGTGGATATTGTTGTTAACTGCGCCGGCATTTCCATTTCAAAACCCCTCGAAGAGCATAGCGAACACGACTGGGATCTGCTCTATGATATTCTGGTGAAAGGACAGTTCCTGGTTACACAAAGTGCCGTGGAAGTCATGCGCAAACAAAACCTGGATGGTGATGTGATCAACATTGTGAGCAAGAACGCCCTTGTTTCCGGGCCCAATAATGCCGGCTACGGGTCAGCAAAAGCAGCCCAATTACATCTGAGCCGATTGAACGCTGCCGAGTTGGGTGCCGATAAAATTCGAGTCAATGTGGTGAACCCAGACGCTGTTATTTCCGGAAGCAAGATTTGGGAGGGCGCCTGGGCCGAAGGGAGGGCACAAGCCTACGGTATTAAGATTGAAGAACTGCCGGCCTTCTATGCCAAACGAACCCTGCTCAATGAGATTATTCTTCCCGAAGACATTGCCAATGCGTGCTTTGCTCTTGTTGGAGGATTGTTGAATAAGTCAACTGGCAATATATTAAATGTTGATGGCGGCGTGGCCTCTGCTTTTGTTCGATGACCCGCAACTGCACGCATGTTGCGGATATTATCATTACTTACACTATCTATAAATTCAATTTAAGGCATGAAACGAGTAGCTTTCAAGATGCAACTGATAGCCGGGCAAGCGGAAGAATACAAGCGCAGACATGACGCCCTTTGGCCGGAACTGAGAAAATTGCTTTCTGAAACCGGAATTCAGGATTATTCCATTTTTGTTGATGAACAATCCCACACCTTGTTTGGTGTATTAAAAATCGAAATACCTGAATCACTGGATAACCTTCGTGAAGACCCCGTTATGAAAAAATGGTGGAGCTTTATGCAAGACATCATGGCAACGAACCCCGACCGTTCGCCTGTGAGCATTCCCTTGAAAGAAGTATTTTATTTGCCTTGACCCCATGTTATGCAGATCAAAAAAGAATATATTGAAAAGCACAATGATCAACGGATCAGGCTACATCAAAAACAATATAAAACGATCTCATCAAACGTCCAGGACACAGGTGCCGTGTTGAACAAGCTCATGGCATTTCAGATTGCCATTCCAAGCTGGGCTCTTGGAACCGGCGGCACGCGCTTTGGGAGATTTTCAGGTGGTGGTGAGCCTCGCACTCTGGAAGAAAAAATCGAAGACGTTGGAGTGTTGCATGCCATAAACCGATCAAGCGGTGCTATCTCGCTCCACATTCCATGGGATATACCCTCGAACATCAAGGCCATCAAAAAACTGGCCGTTCACCACGGTCTAAAATTTGATGCTGTCAACTCCAACACATTTCAGGATCAACCCGACCAGAAATACAGTTACAAGTTTGGCTCGCTGCAACATGTGAATAAAGGGGTTCGTCGACAGGCCATTACACACAACCTCGAAGTGATAGAACAGGGCAAGGCACTCGGTTCCGCGGCATTGACAGTTTGGTTGTCAGATGGATCGTGCTTCCCGGGCCAAGTGAACTTTAGAAAAGCATTTCGACGTACCCTGGAAAGCTTAAGCGAGATATATGCAGCCCTGCCCGGAAACTGGAAAATGTATATTGAATACAAAGCCTTCGAACCAAACTTCTATTCCATGACCGTGGGGGATTGGGGACAATCCTATCTGTACGCCAGCAAACTTGGACCCAAGGCATTTACGTTAGTCGATCTGGGCCATCACCTTCCCCATGCCAACATAGAACAGATTGTTTCCTTGTTGCTGATGGAGAAAAAACTGGGAGGCTTTCATTTCAACGATTCAAAATACGGCGACGATGATCTCACTGTGGGCAGCATCAATCCCTACCAGCTGTTCCTGATCTTTAATGAACTCGTGGAAGGCATGGACGCCAACAAGATGAACCATGCCGAAGACCTCGGCTGGATGATCGACGTATCTCACAATGTAAAAGACCCGCTGGAAGACCTGCTCCAATCCGTTGAGGCAATCAAAATCGCTTACGCCCAGGCCCTCATCGTTGACAGAAAAGCCCTCGCCGCAGCTCAGGATGCCAATGACGTCACGCTGGCCCAGGAAATTTTACAGCATGCTTACCGGACCGATGTGCGTCCTATTGTCGCCGAAGCCAGATTGAAAAGTGGCGGTGCGTTGCAACCCGTCAAACTCTATCGCGACCTTGCTGTCAGGAAGAAACTGACCAAAGAAAGAGGATCTCAGACAAAGGCCACTGGGTTATAACATGGCACGGATTCCAGTCATCGCTATCCTGGATGTCGGGAAGACCAACAAGAAGCTGATTCTTTTTGATGAGGATTACAAAGTCCGGTTTGAAAAATTCGCGGATATTCCCGAGACCATCGACGAAGACCAATTTCCCTGCGAAGACATTGCCGCCATCACACAATGGGTGACCGATTCAATCCGGGAAGTTGTTGCGCTTCAGGAGTTTCATCTCAAAGCCATCAACTTCTCTGCCCACGGTGCCAGTTTGGTGCACTTGGATGAACGCGGAAAAGTGATTGCGCCGCTCTACAATTATCTTAAACCGTATCCTGAACATCTTAGAAGAAACTTCTATAAGACATATGGAGGTGAAGTGGCTTTCTCACAAAATACTGCCTCTCCTGTGCTGGGAAGCCTGAATTCAGGTATGCAGTTGTACCATCTGGAACATGAACAGCCTGCCTTGTTTAGCAAAATAAGAACCTCCCTGCATCTGCCACAGTACCTGAGTTACCTCCTCACCGGTCAAACGTGCAGCGATATCACAAGCATCGGCTGTCATACTGGCCTCTGGGATTTTAAAAAAAACGATTATCATCGCTGGGTCCACGATGAAGGTGTTTATGAGAAACTGGCACCCTTACGTTCGTGTGACACCACAACAATAGTCGACTTGAATGGATATTCCATCGCTGTCGGCATTGGCCTGCACGACTCATCGGCGGCACTAACCCCCTACCTCAAGCAGTTTGGAGAAGACTTTGTGCTGTTATCCACCGGAACGTGGAACATCACCCTTAATCCTTTCAATGCGGATCCTCTCACCGAAAAAGAACTGGCGAATGACTGTTTATGTTACTTGAATTATAGGGGCAACCCGGTGAAGGCATCACGTTTATATGCCGGCCATGCACACCAGCAACAGGTGGAAAGAATTGCAGAATATTTCCATCAGGGTGTGGAGTATCATCTTAGTATTCCAGTTGATAAAAATATCAATGAAAAACTGAACACCGTCTCGGGGGATTATGCTCCTTCCCGGCTTCTGCGAGGAGATTTTTTTACAAAAGACTTATCATCCTTCAAATCCTTTGAAGAGGCGTATTTTCAATTGATTGTGGAATTGGTTGGTTTCCAAAAAACTTCCACTTCGCTGGTTCTTAGCACCGAAACCAAAAGCATCTTTGTGGATGGCGGATTCAGCAAGAACAAAATCTATATGAGTTGCCTGGCTGGGGCCATTCCCAACCTAAACCTATCCGGTGCCACAGTCGCGCAGGCTTCCGCGCTGGGTGCGGCGATGGCCATTCATCAGCATTGGAACTCGCTACCCATCCGGAGAAATATCATTGAGTTGAGTAAGGAAAATTAACGGCAGAGTCGCCGAGACACAAAGAAATGCTTCTTAGTGATTTCTTTGTGGTAAGATTCATTGTATTCTTTGTACAACGCCGTGCCTTCCTCAGTACAACTCTGTGCAGCCGCATTTATTTTTTACACTCTTCGCGCCTGAGCGTCTTTGCGGTGAAATTCATGTTTACTATTAGATCCGCGCCTGGTACGTGTACAACTCAAAGTACCTTCCCTTATTGGTAATCAACTCATCATGCTTTCCGCGCTCAACGATGTTGCCATTTTCTACCACCAGAATCTGATCTGCCTGACGAATCGTGCTCAGGCGGTGCGCAATCACAAACGTCGTCCTTCCTTTCATCAGCATTCGGAGACTTTCCTGTATGAAGGATTCACTCTCGGTGTCAAGATTGGAAGTCGCCTCGTCAAGGATCAAAATTCGTGGGTTTGCCAATATGGCGCGGGCGATGGCAATGCGCTGGCGCTGGCCACCGGAAAGCTTTACACCACGCTCTCCGATCAGCGTATTCAAACCGTCTTCAAAACGATCGGTAAACTCACGGACATGTGCGGCTTTGACGGCATCCAGCAACTGTTCCTCGGTGGCATTAGGGCGGGGAAATAAAATATTCTCCTTAATGGTGCCTTCAAAAAGAAAATCATCCTGCAAGACCACTCCCAACTGACTCCGGTAGCTATCCAGCGACACCTTTGCGAGGTCAATTCCGTCCACGGTTATTTCTCCGCTTTGAGGATTCAAGAATGACGCTGCCAGTCCCGCAATAGTAGTTTTGCCGGAACCGGAAGTACCCACCAACGCTATCACTGATCCTGAAGGAGCGCTGAAAGTAATATTTGTTACCACTTCCTTTCCCTCCTCATAAGCAAATGATACATCCTTGAATTCTATGTCTCCACGAATCGCGTTGATCCTAATGGTACGAATGGTGCCGTCATCTTCGGGTGTCATGTTCATCAACTCTTCTGTGCGGTCAAGACCTGCGAAGGCTTCTGTCAGCTGACTGCCGATGTTGCTCATCTGCAGGATGGGCGCAATCATAAAACCGAGATATAATGTGAAGGCCAGGAATTCACCGAACGTGAGATCACCATTGATAATCATATAACCCCCGATTCCCATAATGCCCGTGGACGCCAGTCCCAAGAGAAAAGTGGCTGAACTGGTAATCAGACTGGTTGACATCAGACTTGCCTTCACATTCAGAAAAAGTCTTTCAACGCCCTGCTCAAAACTTTTGATCTCCTGCTTCTCCGCATTAAACCCTTTTATTACCCGCACACCATTGAGAGTTTCTGTGAGCCTCCCGGTAACGTCGGCTGTGATCTTGCCTCTCTCACGAAAGATGGGTCGGATTTTGGAAAATGCTTTGAGCGAGATCAATCCGAATATCAATACCGGCACCAGCACATACAGCGTCATCATTGGACTAATCCTGATAAGCAGCACCAGGCAAATGACAGAAGTGAGAACCCCACCAAAGAGTTGTACCAGGCCTGTTCCCACCAAATTGCGAACGCCTTCAACGTCATTCATGATCCTGCTTACGAGTGCTCCTGATTTATTATTGTCAAAAAAACGGATCGGCAGGCTTAGCACTTGCTTCTGGACCTTTGACCGGAGTATTGAAATCAGTCGCTGTGCCTCAACGCTGAGAATTTGGGTAAGGATGTAGGAAGTTACAGCCTGAATAAGAACGGCCCCTGCCACGGCCAGGAGCACCATTTTTAGCATTTCCATGTTTCCTTTGGCGATCACATCGTCCATTAGGTACTTGCTGGCGCCCGGCAGCACAAGTCCCGACAACCGGCTAATAATAATGAGTACCAGGCCCACGAGTAGGATATTCTTTCTGGGCCAGATAATGGTTTTGAATACTTGTGCGAGGGTTACTTTCGATTTACTCATGTAGGTCCGATGGTAGTTTTGGTAAGGCAGAATCGCCCCAAGATAAGGACGTTACAACGCCCTTTTTAGTCTAACCAGAAAATAAAATGTTGGGTAGCTGTCGTTAGTGGTTGAAGTTCTTTGCCCACAAATTGAGTTACATCTTTCTGACTTTGGATAACCGGCATGCTCTTAATCGGAAGGGGACCAAAAATTCCTTTGATGAAATTTCACTCAAGTGAATGTTCTTTAACCCTACCATTTTCTTGTTTTATTCAATGGCGGTCCCAATCTCCAATTTTAAGAGCAGCAGACTTGATTTTAACATAACAGAAATTTTTCCTATCCCCTCAAGCAGTCCGCTCGGGTCAGGCAGTTCATTTCTGCAATTACTTTTGAAGAACCAGGTGTCTGATTAAAAATTCCGGATACTTCTTTGAAGCATCAAAATTGGAAGGATAGTGTATCATACCATGCAATTCGGTTACTCCATCGGCTGAAGTAAAGGCATGTAAGGCTGGTATCAACGTTAAAGCCCTTCGCAAACAGTACGAGGCAGGTAGGGATGGATAGCACAACGCTTTCACCCCACACGAGCCGTTTTCATTCACCCCAGGATTGGCTATCCATAAAACTTGATTGAAATATCAAGTTGTCACCCAAGCCTAAATCAGGTCCACAGCATATACATCACTTTCATTTCGTTGAATATTCGTCACAGAAAATCCTCCTGGCTCGGAGATTTCCTCTATCATGTCAAATTGCAGGCTGGACTTGGGAAGTCCTGAAAAAATCAAAAGAAAACTGAAAGACTGACGGTCAGGGATTAGGGTCCACTGCGGCGCATAGGTGATGTTCTCCGCGTGGATGAGCTGCGACCGCGAAGCAGATGTGCGATCTATAAGGAAAGTGGTTCGCCAGATTCGAATAAGCATGTCCTCCCAACGATTTTCAAAATGACAATGGACATACACGTACGAGTCATTCATCAACTCCGGATGAATGGACGCCAGCACCTCCATGTCCACGGAGGGCTTGGCTTTAACGGGAGGCTCTTGAACGGTCACTGACTTCATACTTATTTAGATGAACTGACGCTCCGCGAGCTGAAAATGCCTCTTGCTCCTCACGAGCTCAACGTAAAGTGAGTCGTTGCGGATTTTGGTCCAGAGCCTCATGGTGTTGGCATCTGGCAACTCATACTTCATGGTGAACAAAGGTGTTTCTGCATTGGTGACGGATCTTTTTACCATGGCTAACGTGCGGCTGGAAGTATCAGGCTTATAGATAAAGTATCCCCGCCGATACCGCTGTCGGAATAAAGTATCCGTGCTGTTTACACTTCCCTGCCCTCCTCGTTCAAAAACCACATCCTTCCAATTTAGCACCGTCCACTTGGCTTCAATAAAAGTGCATGCATGAATATATATTGTTTTGCCTGAATTTCTTTGCGTCTCAGGTCTCCGCGATGAAAAATTAGACCGCGAGACGCTAATACGCAATAAATACACGCACTTCGGCAAAGCAGCAAACCACCTGCCATCAAAGCCTATCCCGCCATCTCCTTCACAATGGCAAGCGCCTTGTCAATCTCCTCAGGGCTGTTGAAGATATGGGTGCAATGCCGCACACCGAACTGATCACCCTGCGACCGCGGGCGCATCTTCGCCTTCGCCCAGTACGTATCCTGGATTATTGCGCCGGTAAGTCCCTGGATATTGTATACCGTGATGCCCGCACACATCGCCTCATCCTCCGGGGAAAAGATTTTCACTTTATTGATCTTCCTCAAGCCGGTGCGCAAGCGATCGCCTAGAAATTTTATGCGTGCATAGACTTTATCAGCTCCTATTTCATTGTGAAAATCCAGCGCGGCGTCTAATCCTTTTAAAACAGGAAAGTTGCCCGTGCCACGCTGTGTGAATCGAAACCCTTCATCGTCATGATTGTCCCACCGCCCACTGGCCACCGTGGTCCAGATGTCTTTCATGCGATCAGCTTTTACATACATAAAGCCTGTGCCCGCCGGCGCTCCCATCCACTTGTGGAAGCAGCCTAAATACACATCACATCCGATGTCTTTAACATCTATTTTTATTTGACCAACTGTCTGAGCACCATCGAGTACAGTAAAGATTCCCCGCTTTCTTGCCTCCACACATAATTCTTTGACCGGAAGGATGGCCCCACTGCCAGTGATCATGTGCGACAACATCAACACCTTCGTGCGAGGCGTCATGCCCTTTACAATGATATCATATACTTCTGCTGAAGTGTGGGCCGGCTTGGGAACCACTACCATTTTAAAAACAACCCCATACCGCTTTTCCTTGACAAGCCAGCCACCTTTGCCACCCCCATGCTCCTGGTCTGTGGTTAAGATTTCATCGCCAGACTGTAGCGTGATGCCATTGGCGATGTAACTCATCCCATTCGTCACGTTGTCGGTCATGGCAATCTCCGCAGCTGACGCATTGATCAACGCGGCTACTTTTGTCCGAATACCCATCAGATTATTATATCCGCTGATAAACTCTTCCTTGTTATCATCTTTATAGGCCCAATCAGCAACGCTCTCGGCGTGGTAGCGAAGGTGTGCCACCATTTTGTCTACCACAACGGTAGGCATAGCCCCCACCGTACCAGGATTAAAGAAGACCTGATCTTTTGACAGCGAAAACTGGTCACGTATTTTCTTCCAATACTGAGGATCGTCAGCGGATGGAAGTGCAGGTGTCGAATCGTTGGTCTTTCCTAAAACCGGCAAAGAAGCAAATGCTACTGTACTTAAGCCAATGCTCTTTAAAATACTTCTGCGTGATATTTTCATGATGTAATGATTGATATTTGGAACAACATCCGAGCCCTTAAGATACCTGAATTCCCAGTAATGAACATTCCAAAGAAGCATCTTTTCATAAAGAAATCCCTATTGCCGATGGCTGGCTATGGTCTATTCACACGAGTGGTCATTCACAGGGGTGATCGGATTGTGGAATATCGCGGACGCCTTCGGCTATGGCGGGAGGCGAAAAAGGAAGATGGCTACAATGGGTACTTGTTGCGACTCAATCGCACGACGGCTATTGACGCATTACCCTACAAGAAGGCCTACGGCCGGTTTGCTAATGATGCCGCAGGGCTTTACAGAACAAGGGGTCTTCATAACAATGCAGAGTATTTAATTTATGGCTGTCAGTGTTTTATCGAAGCCATCCGAACGATCCCAAAGGGTGCTGAAATATTCGTGGGGTATGGACAAGAGTTTTGGGCGTTGCAAAGAAAAATAGAAGATCAGCGAAAATCTGCGCCCACGGTCTGTGTCCCCACAGACCGAAATCCAAAACCTCACAGGTCCAGGCCGAAATCCAAAACCTATCTCCTTAAAACCGTTCTCTGTAATCAGTCAAGACACCAAAATCATCAGCTCCCGTCTCATAAAACCCTGCCGAAGACCATTTGTAGTCCTCGGGTCTTGCAGCCAAATTCCATCGGCCATTCAACGGGTTCATATGAATGTAATTAATTTTCTGCTCCACAATTTTTTTTGAATACATTCTTACAGCCAAGGGATCCCGCTGCCAGAATCTATATTTTCTGTCATATTCATCTACCTGAAAGTCCTTGAGTATGTCAGGTTTCATTCCCTTCAAATCATGGAGGAATGCATGGCTTGTGAACTTATTAAAACTGGCGTAAGCTGTCTCCTTGCCATTCATTTCCAAAATCTCCCAGACCATGTGCAAATGGTTTGGCATAATCACAAAAGCATAGACACAAATTTTCTTGCGCATGATGAGCGTGCGCCAGGAATCGACTATGAGGTTTTTATAATTATCACTTTCAAGTACTTTTTTCCAGTCTTTAATAGTGTCCGTCCAAAAATATACTTCATTAAGGAGCATGGTGGAGCTACGAATACCATACTTGACTTCCGAACTAGTTTTTGAGGGCATCTGACAATTTTGTTAAGGTTTATTTCGGTCTGTGGGGTTTCGGTCTGTGGGGACACAGACCTGGGGCAAAGCCCGAGGGTCCAAAAGTAAATTAAATGGCTCGCCCAAATTACTGTGTATTGGAAAGTCATCCTGATTTCCGAATCCTACCACCTGTTAGCTTAATCTTTTCGTTCTTCTTACTTTTGATTCCTAAAGGTCCACAAAGGCCTTTCTTTCAGCACCTACATGAGTCAGGAAACCAAAACTTCCGAGAAAACAGAAAAGAAAAACCTGGCAGGCCACCAGGCACCTGTACCCTATGTGCCTAAAAACAAGGTGCGCATCGTCACTGCCGCCAGCCTCTTTGACGGACATGATGCCGCCATCAACATCATGCGCAGGATCATACAGTCTACCGGATGCGAGGTGATCCATCTCGGCCACGACCGGAGCGTAGAAGACGTGGTGAACACCACCATCCAGGAAGATGCACAGGCCATCGCGATGACCAGCTACCAGGGTGGACATAATGAGTACTTCAAATATATGTATGACCTGCTGCAGGAAAAGGGCGCAGGGCATATAAAGATTTTTGCCGGCGGTGGTGGTGTGATCCTTCCCGACGAGATCAAAGATTTGATGGCGTACGGCATCACCCGTATCTACACACCCGACGACGGTCGCTCGATGGGCCTGCAAGGCATGATCAATGACCTTGTCAAACAAAGTGATTTCCCCCTCGGAGATACCCTCACTGATGAAGTCGATCAACTGCCCTCAAAGAACCCGGTAGCTATCGGTAGACTGATTTCGGCAGCAGAGAATTACTATGACAGACACAAGAAAGTTTTTGAGCACATCCATTCCCTGGCGGAAAAATCAAGCGTCCCTGTGCTCGGCATTACCGGAACCGGTGGCGCCGGCAAGTCCTCCATGGTGGATGAAATCGTCAGACGATTCTTAATAGACTTCAAGGACAAAACCATCGGGCTTGTTTCCGTAGACCCCTCCAAGCGCAAAACAGGTGGAGCCCTCCTCGGTGACAGAATCCGTATGAATGCCATTAACCATCCCCGTGTGTTCATGCGCTCATTGGCCACAAGGCAGTCCAACCTGGCGTTGTCGGCCTATGTGAAAGAAGCGATCCAGATTTTGAAGGCGGCCGGCTATGACTTGATCATATTGGAAACCTCAGGCATCGGACAAAGCGATACGGAAATTATTGATCACAGCGATGTGTCTCTTTATGTCATGACGCCTGAGTACGGCGCCGCGACTCAACTCGAGA
>JAYWDR010000401.1:0-11115 GCA_043779735.1 Cyclobacteriaceae bacterium
TGGGAGCCTCCGATGATTTCGCCAATGCCCGGGAAGAGCACGTCCATGGCTGCCACGGTCTTGCCATCTTCATTTTGCCTCATATAGAACGCTTTGATTCCAACCGGATAGTTGTAAAGAATCACGGGTTTCTTAAAATGTTTTTCTACCAGGAAGCGCTCATGTTCGCTCTGCAAATCTACGCCCCACTGTTCTATGAGATATTGAAACTTCTTCTTCTTGTTAGGATTTGAATTCCTGAGGACATCAATAGCTTCCGTATAGGTCAGTTTTTGGAAATCATTGTCAACAACAAATTTTAGACGGTCGATTAAGCTTTGCTCACTTCGCTGCTCCTGTGGTTTGGAGGCTTCTTCTTTTGCGGCTCGTGAATCCAGAAACTCAAGATCATCCTTGCAATTGTTCAGCGCGTATTTCATCAGATATTGCAGGAAATCCTCTGCCAGCTGCATGTTATCGTTGAGGTCATAGAAAGCCATCTCCGGCTCGATCATCCAGAACTCGGCCAGGTGCCGAGCGGTATTGGAATTTTCAGCACGGAATGTTGGACCAAAAGTGTATGTTTCTGACAAGGCAAGAGCATAAGTCTCCACCTCAAGCTGGCCGGAGACGGTGAGGTTCGTTTCACGACCGAAGAAATCTTCCTTGTAGTTGATGTGTCCCTGCTCATCGCGGGGTGGATGGTTTGGATCGAGGGTCGTGACCCGAAACATATTGCCGGCGCCTTCAGCATCTGAACCTGTGATAATGGGTGTATGGATATAAAAGAAGCCACGGTCGTTAAAAAATTTATGCACGGCATAAGCCATAGCATGACGCATGCGCATCACTGCCCCAAATGTGTTTGTTCTTGAGCGCAAGTGAGCAATGTCGCGGAGAAATTCAAGCGAGTGATGCTTGGGTTGCAATTGAAATTCGGTCGCATCACAGTCGCCAAGAATTTCCAGTGAGACAACTTTCACTTCCACTGCTTGCCCTTTTGCGGGCGACGGGATGAGTTCACCTGATACCGACACACAAGCACCGGTGCTGATGCGTTTGAGGGTCTCTTCGGAGAGTGAGTTCAATGCCGCTACCGCCTGAAGGTTATGAATTGTAGAGCCATCGTTGATGGCAATAAATTGGTTATTGCGAAAAGTCCGTACCCAGCCCTGTACGAGCACTATTTGTCCAGTGGCTGACATTGAGAGAAGTTCTTTGATCTTCGTGCGCTTCATAAAACAAGTACAAATAGGGCAGCAAAAAACGTGATTTTGGTTTGCAATGCAAAATGGGAGGCTTGAGGTGGCTCGTATCATGGACGCTATTGTTTTGCCTCAATCAGGTCATAAATCCGTAAAGGTGCCGTGAAGCCTTTCATCTGCATCTTTGAATTGGTAATTTTGGCCGTTCAGAACCCTTTCCATGCAACGCCTAGGACTTAGTCAGAACCTTCAACAGAAGCTATCACCCCAACAAATACAGTTTATAAAGCTGCTGCAAGTGCCTACAGCAGAACTTGAAAACCGTATAGAAGAGGAGTTGGAGATAAACCCTGCCCTGGAGGAAGGCCAAACGGAAGAAAGCGATAGTGAGGATGACAACTCAACGGATGATACAGAACAGGCGGAATTGCCGGAATCCGATGCTGCTGATGCCACCAAAGAAGGAGAGGTTGATATCAAGGACTATTTGCAGGATGACGACTACGGCGGATACAAGTCGCAGAGCGACGGCGAGGAGGAAGAGGAGCGCGAACTACCGATACCGATGGGCTCTTCTCTTCACGAGAACTTAATCACGCAGCTTGGATTCCTGGGCCTGGACGAAAGAAAACATGCCATCGGCAAGCAATTGGTGGGAAGCATTGAAGGTGATGGATACATTCGCAGAGACCTTGAGGCTATTGTAAATGATCTGGCATTCTCCCAAAATATTGAAACTACTCTGGCAGAGGTGGAGGGAATTCTGAAAAAAATACAAGCCTTCGACCCTAAAGGCATCGCGGCGCGCAATTTACAGGAATGCCTGTTGCTTCAATTGGACAGGATGGACGATGGACAAGATGTGGATGCTATCGTAGCCAAACGAATCATTAGTGAATGTTATGAGGAATTTACAAAAAAACATTATCCCAAGATTCTGAAGAAACTGGATCTGGATGATGAGGAGTACATAAAAGATGCTATCGAGCTGATCATTAAGTTAAATCCCAAACCCGGAGGAGAAATTGTATCCGGCATGGTAAAGAATCAGTACGTCATTCCTGATTTCATTCTCACAAACACCAATGGCAAGCTGGACCTGGCACTAAATTCCCGCAACGCGCCCGAATTGCGCATCAGCCGTTCCTATACAGATATGTTCAAAGCATATGACAAGAGCGACAAGAAAGACAAGAAGCTGAAGGAGGCAGTAACGTTTGTTAAACAGAAACTCGATTCGGCAAAATGGTTTATAGACGCCATCAAGCAACGGCAACATACCTTGCTGCGCACCATGCAAGCCATCATTGATTTTCAGTTTGACTATTTCCTGGAGGGTGATGAAACCAAATTACATCCTATGATCCTGAAAGACATAGCGGAAAGGATAAATATGGATATCTCGACCGTAAGCCGTGTCGCCAGCAGCAAGCACATACAAACAGATTTTGGAATTTTTCCTTTAAAATATTTTTTCTCTGAAGGAATTGCAACGGATTCAGGTGAGGAGGTGAGCAGCCGCGAGGTGAAGCAGATCATCAAAGAGCTGATTGAGGCAGAAGAGAAGAGCAAGCCTTTTTCCGATGAAAAAATTGAGGAGATTCTTAACCAGAAGGGATACAATATTGCAAGACGTACCGTGGCCAAGTACCGTGAGCAGATGAATATTCCCGTGGCCAGGTTGCGCAAAGAATTGTAAAGTGCCAAGATGAAGACAGCCTCTAAAATCATTGCCTATGTTTTTCATCCGTTGCTTTTTGCCACGTACCTTGTGTTGGTGCTTGGTTGGTGTATACCACGTTTCTTGCTCATACCTTCGGGAGCGGTGTTGACTTTTGCTGGTTTTGTTTTTGTGATGACATGTCTTTTGCCGGTCGCCAATATAATCATGTTCAAAGCATTTGGAACACTTTCTTCTTTTCAAATGCCCACCCGGCAGGAGCGACTGCCACCCTTCACAATGATCACGATCATCTATGCAGTAGTAACGACTATGTTTTTTTACAAAGTAAGTGTGAATGTAAATTTCAATAAAGTAATGATGATTGTGGCATCCATGGTTTTATTGGCCACAGTAGGAACCCTATTTCAAAAGATCAGCGTCCACAGCCTGGCGATCTGTGGTGCGTTGGGCATCCTGCTGCCACTCAACAAGGCGGTAGAGAATGAAACATTGTTGGTGCCTACGGTCTGTGTTCTGATTATCGCAGGTCTTGTCATGTCTTCTCGTTTGTACCTGAACGTTCATACCCCACGTGAAGTATTGACAGGCGCGGTGATCGGTTTTTCAACAGGGTTCTTTGGTATGCTGTTTCTTTTTTAAGTTACCATAAATTTATCTTGCCATGGCTTTTCAATTCTTGACGTACGAAACACTGCACGGTGTCGCGACCATTACACTTAACCGACCCGATGTGTACAATGCATTGAATGATGAGATTACTTTTGAGTTGCAGGACGCTTTGAAGGCGGCATCCAAAGATGATTCTGTACGAGTGCTTGTGCTGACCGGAGCAGGAAAAGCTTTCTGTTCAGGCCAGGACTTGAGAGCAACACCTGCCAATACCAAACGATCATTTCTGGAATCACTCCATAAGCGGTATAATCCGATCATCCGTGCTATGCGAAATTTGCCCAAACCTATTCTTTGCAGGCTAAATGGTGTGGCGGCGGGAGCCGGTTGTTCGTTGGCGCTGGCTTGCGACATGATCATTGCCTCTGAGGAGGCCACGCTCATCGAAGTATTTATCAACATAGGTCTTGTCCCAGATTCAGGATCATCGTACTTCTTGCCAAGGCTGATAGGCATGGCCAAGGCATTTGAGCTGTGCGCTATGGGTAATAAAGTGAAGGCCGCCGAAGCGCTGCAACTGGGATTAGTAAACAAGGTGGTGCCAGCGAATATACTCGATGCGGCCACAAAGGAATATACTGACTATTTTGCACTAGCGCCAACGAAGGCGATCGGTATCATTAAGAAAATGTTGAACAAGGCTGGCAGCGCCACACTTGATGAAATGCTTGACTATGAAGCGTACTGCCAGGAGACAGCAGGCACTACGCACGATCACCAGGAGGGCGTAAAAGCTTTTTTGGAGAAGCGGAAGCCGGAGTTCTTAGGTAAATAAATTCCCACAAAAAAATCAGAACCCGTTCACCGTGATACCTATGGTCCATGAACTCATAGTTGTCAGGTCCGGACCTTTACGGGTGGCAAACATGGGAGTTGAGTTGATGTAGGTAAAGATTCCAAAGCCTCCGAAGCCAACACGTCCATATAAAGCGTAGCGGTATTTGTTCATGCCGTGCCACTGCTTGTCTTTGTTGCTCTTATCCTCTCCGTTTTCTGTATAGTCTATTTTTGTAAAGGAATCGTATAAGATGCCGAACCGCGCCCCAAAGGAAACGCTGAAACTGCGCGCGATATCTTCCGGATTGGTGTCATAGCGGAATTCGATGGGCGCTTCTATATAATTATTGACAAGGAAGGAACGGTTGATGGCGCCTCTAGGGAAGATGGTATTGGCAGCAACGAGGGGATAGCTGCCATCGGCATCGGCGTTATAGGGAAGTGTATAATTGTTCGAGAATTTCCATCGTTCCAGGCTCAGGCCGATGCCTGGGATGAAACTAAAGTTTGATTTGAACAGGCGTATAGGGTACTGATAATAGAAATTGACGGTACGAGAGCCCCAGAAGCCCTTGTTAAAATCAATGGGTGTTGCGCCGCTTTTCATGTTGAATCCGAATTCCACGAGGATATTACCCGGAATATCAGGACGAAAGGTCTTTTTCTTCTCTTGTGAATACCCGGCGATGCCTGCCAACATGATCACAAGCAACGCCACCGAACGTAACACCATAGGATTTCTAAATTTAAAGCCCAAAAATAGCCTTTTTGTTCGAGGGGCAAAATCACCCTCTTTGCAGAGTTGATTAAACGCTTAAATTTGCGGACCTATTTTTTGGCAAAATCCAACATATGGGCCTGTAGCTTAACTGAATAAAGCATCTGACTACGGATCAGAAGAGTCGGGGTTTGAATCCCTGCAGGCTCACATCATCAAATAGGCACTTATGTGAAATAGGTGCCTATTATCATGGAGTAGCTTTCCATTTGTGGGGTGCTGATTTGTTCGATGTAAGGGTTACTCATAAAATGTACTTTTAATTAGCTAACAACGGAGTGAATCGATTGGCGATCACCGACACAATGTTGTCGCGAAGATACTACTTTGCACTAATTCAGCCCCGGAACTTGCAAATTAAGTAAATTGCCTTCGGTGGGTTTCTTCATTGACGAAAACTTTATTTACTTCCCCTGCTCATTCGTGACGTTTGTTGGTGAACCTGTCGGAGGCCCTGGCGCAACTCCAACAATAACGGGACCCACTTCATTAAATAGACTCAAGGCCTCTTTCTATTCTACTTGATGCACAGCAATCTTTTTTGAATTCCATGCCTTAATACCACAAAAAACCCTCGGCACAATGGCCAGAGCTTTTTTACATGATTTCAATAAGTTTGGCTATCCTTTATCAGCCAGCGTCTCCTTACCCGTCACGCCCTTCTTGGTAACGATATTGTCGCAGATGCCAGCGCCATAATCAGTGGGACTGCCGAAAGGGGTGTATTATTTGATTGTTTTTTCGATGGTGAATACAATCGTAAGACAAATATTCAAAAGCCTGACTCTGCCAGGAAACCTTGCCTCCAAACAAAACACCTTCCTGATTACTAAGTTTGAAGACTGAGAATTTGGAATTGCATCCCTGAAAACAGGGAGACAAATTAGCATTTGATTAATAAAATATTACATCTATGCCATTTCTGATTCTATGGTAAGGATTTACTTAATTCCAGATAGTACATTTGGAAGGCGGGTCGTAATTGTAAATGAGAAAATAGTCAGGAAAACTGTACACGATGAAGTCTTAAGATCTTAATCCAAATAAAGCACCTTTAGCCTTATTGAAAAATGAATTCAAAAGCCAATGCCCTATGCGGCCTATGCATATTGCTTACTCATGAAAAATCCTTCTCGCAGGAAAAGCCTGACTTAAGCATGGTCCCAAAGAGGTTCTTTGACAAAGTGGAGTTTGTGATGGGGCCTGGATTATGCCTTCCCAATGATCACGGTTATTCTGAGTATATAAAGAATATCAGTTCGGGTAGTCACACTTTTGGGTTGGAGAGTAAAATAGGATACTCTGTAGGTGTTGGCTTCATCCATTCTGTTTCCAAACTCATTGAAATCCATGGTCGAATTCTGTATGAGGGCAAAGGTTACATCCAAAACGATTTTGTCGTTGCTAGTGGCGACACTTACAAATTCACATCCGACTATAAGAACAGTTACACGACAATAGCGGTAATGCCCACAGTTGTTTTTGGAAAGAAAAATAGGTTTCATACCTATCTCGGAGGTTATTACGGTCATCTCACAAATTCGACGTTTACTTCTACCGAGTATTTGAATGGTCAAATTCAGAGTATTCAACAAGTGATTGGGAATACTTCAAGTTATGAAGGAGGCATCTTAACAGGAGTTGGTTACTCCACCTTTGTAAAAAAAATGATTTCAATTGATCTTCAAATACAGGGCAATTTTGGCTTGACTAATATGATCAATGACAACCAAATCAAAATAACAAGTAATTGCCTTATGTTCATTGTTGCCTTGAAATATTATCGCGGTGTCAAATAAATTTAAACTATTATTTATGAAAGACCATATCAAATTGTGGAGCCAAATAACAATATGTTTGCTATTGGGGGCATCGGCTTTCCGCTTGAATGGACAAGTAATCACCAAAAGAGATAGCACCGCTGTTCAATGATTTTGCTGAGATTTTGGCCGATTCCTTAAATGATCCGCTATTTTGACTTAAAAAATCGTGCGAAGAAAGAGTTCTTACCCAACAGTAACTTCCAACAAAGAAAGCCCCGGCATCTCGCCAGGGCTTTCTATTTCAATTGCAATCTAAAATCATCCCTTGTCTGCAAGTGTCTCCTCGCTCGTCACACCGTTAATGGTAACGGTTACTTTATTATCGCAGGTGCCGTCGCCATAATCAATGGTGATCACCCGGCCATCAACCCGAAGAACCTTAATTCCTTCGACGGGAATGAATACTTTGTTGCTGATCTCGCAAGCTCTCGAATACACGAGGGACTTTGTGATCTCCATGGTATAGCTCTTGCCGTTCCTGTTGGTACCTGAAGCGATGCCGTCTACGATCCACTTGTCTTGTGTGGGATTGCTTGCGCGCTGCCATTCGCGGGTCATGTCTTGCTCACGTGTTGCAGTTCTGCCATCGGGGAAAGTAAGCTTTCCACCGGCGATAACGATGTGGAACTTGGGATAGTCCTGAAGTGTGGGTGAAATGTTGCTGACCGTATGCACGCCTTCTACTTTAACATCGTTGCGATAGAAATCGCGGAAGGTAGTGACCCACTGCGAGCCAGGCATAAACCTGCGTCCTGAATAAGTGATGATGATCATACCTCTTCGTGTATTTCCATGACCGTCTCTGCAGCCTGTTCCGAAGTCAATGGTAATAGTGCCCAACGGCTTGTCAGGTGTGCTGTTGGGATCTTTCGTGTGGGTAACTACCGCACATTTGAAGCGGTCATCGATGTCGCCCATACCCTTCACTTCGCGACTAGTTTCGCTGGACCGCCCAGAGAGCGTTTCGGACGTGCTGTTCATCACCTGCGAAGACATGTCCTGGGACTCGCTCATGTAAGTATCGGAGACTGCTTCGGACTGTACATGGGTGGAAACAGTTGAATTTAGATCTACTGGGTTGTTATTTTGCTGGCAGGAGACCATTAATAGTAATAGGACTGCTGCTGTCGCGGAAAAACCTTTCATAATCCATTTTCTTGTTTTCATAAGAGTAGGTTTGCTAAGTGAATTCGTCGTTATGGTGGTTAGACAAACAAGACAAGACATGGTTTAATCAGGCTTAGGGTAAAATTGTTGCGATTTCGGCTTTGTTTGACACATCGAATTTTTTTTCACCGCTAAGACACGCTGGTCGGGATTTGCAATCCTCGACCCTCTTGAAAGACGATCTTCATTGCTTGCGGATTTGCAATCCGACCCCCTCTACACTACTACACACACCCTGCTTTCTCCGATCCGTTCTTCCAATCATGAACAATCCCAACCATCTCACATACCACTCAAGTATTCTCCGCGGGAGTCCTGTGGACAAACTTGCGCAACAGTTTTCCAAAATAAAAAGCCCCGGCATTTCGCCAGGGCTTCATGTTATCGATTTCGACAGTATTCAATTGCGATTCAAGTTATCCTTTGTCAGCCAGTGTCTCCTCTTTTGACACGCCATTCACCGTAATGTTAACCTTATTATCGCAAGTACCATCTCCGAAATCAATGATGATATCTTTGCCGTCAACGATCAGGTGTTTAATACCTTCTACTGGAATGAATGCTTTGTCACTAAGCCTGCAGGCATTTGAATACACCAGGCTCTTGGTGATCTCCATGCTATAGGTTTTTCCATTCTTGTTTGTACCTGAAGCTTTGCCGTCTACAACCCACTTGTCCTGTAAAGGATTGGCGGCACGCTGCCATTCGCGCGTCATGTTTTGTTCGCGCGTCACTGTCCTTCCATCCGGAAATGTCAATTTGCCGCCGGCAATGATAATCTGGAATTTGGGAAAGTCGAGCTTCGAAGGGGTGATATTTGAAAAGGTATGTGTGCCTTCTACTTTTACGTCGTTGCGAGAGTAATCCTTGAAAGTAGTGACAATCGAGGACCCTGGTAAGAACCTTCTTCCGGAATAGGTGATAATAATCATACCCTTCCTTGTGTTTCCGTGTTTGTCTTTACAGCCTGTTCCAAAGTCGATCGTGATCGTACCCATCGGTTTGCCGGGAGTGCTGTTGGGATCTTTGATGTGGGTGACCACCGCACATTTGAACCTTTCGTCCATGTCACCCATGCCCTTCACTTCGTGGCTCTCTTCGCTGGACCTCCCTGTGATTGTCTCGGACGTACCGGTCATTGCCAACGAAGACATGTCCTGAGCTTCAGTCTGGTAGGTATCGGCTACCGCTTCTGATTGCACATGCGATGTGATGCTGGAATCGAGGTTTTCGTTTTGCTGGCATGAGATCATCATCGCCAAAAAAGCAGCGCCTCCCAGGAATGAGCCTTTTTTGAACCAATTTCTTGTTTTCATAGGTGTAGGTTTAATTAGTCTTCAATGGCTTTTAGACGGGCAACCTGATTCAAGGTTTAACTGGGCTTGGAACTTTTCCAAACCCTCATTCAGGCCAAAAACCATGAATACACGCCAAAATTACCAATTTGTACTGATTAATATAGTCAGCTGGACAAGGTAAACCTGCCGAACTCTCCTATTTATCATGCCGCCCCAAGGCCTATCTCACAGCATTGCAAATTACTAATTCACAAAAATCGATGGCGAATGCGTCGTGGGATTGGGAGCCGGAATTTAATTGGAGTATGTCCCATCTTACCTGCACCTTGCCGTCATCCAGTACGTGCGGAAGACTTGCCAAAATTCCATCGAGTTGCAGAAAATGCTACAAAAGAAATGCAGGAAACCTGGATTTTGAAGCCTTGGTCAACACAGGGGATGCGGAGCGTTCCACCCCCTGAACTTGATGATAAAATAGAGCAACGAAAGAGACATTAGCACGGAACCTGCGATGGAAAGAATGTACCCTGATGAGATAAAAAAGTCAAGCCAGCTTAACTGAGTATTGCCAAACTCCTTAAACAAGATCACACCCACGCTGCCCAGGTAGCCGAAGGAATCTGCCAGGTAAATCAAGAAGCCCACCGTGCTCACATATTTGAAGGTGGCAATTAGCCGGTCGAAAAATATGCTGTTGAATTGGATGTATCCAAAATACAAACCGGTTCCCACCAGCACCATCCATGTGGGGGCACTGATGAGTTTACTCTCGTAGGAAAGCGTGCTCACACCGACCGTGATCATTCCGGTGAGCACAATAAGGTGATTGATCACCATCGCCTTGAAATTATCCTTGATCACCATCAGACTCCCGATGACGATCAGCACCACAAGGGCTACGATGGATTCTGTGAACGTAAAAATTCCCGGCTTGTCACCGTAGTTTAGCGACTTCCAGATTTCAGCGGAGAAATTGTCACGGAAATCGCGATAGGCCGTTAGCATGGTGTACGCCAGAATGAGTAATATCAGGCCAGGAGCAAAAGTCATGGCAAACTGCAGTCGTTGTTTGCCAGTCATGGGGCTCCGCTTGGTGCGCAAGGCTTCATCCTCGGCGGTTGGTGGTGGAATCTTATTCAGAAGCCACAGAAATAGAATCAGCGGAGGAAAAAAAAGACACGATGATACGAAGGGCATCCAGAATTCTGATGTGCCCCAGTCCAGCATGATGTAGCCACCCACGGTCTTGGCGAAGCCGGCTGAGAATATGAAGCTTACCGACAAGCTGGCGCCGAGCACTTCCGTGAATTTCCTTCCTTCGAGGTAGCCGAACACCATGCCCCACACCATGCCCAACGGCAGGCCATTCAGAAAAAGAAAAATAAGATTGTAGGGGGCAGGTGTAAGTGCAAAACCAAGCCAGGCAAGACCCGCAATGCTTACCATGAGTAATATCCCTTTGGACCTCGCATGGGCGCCAAGCTCCGACACAATTTTTATTCCAATGAATTTCGAGAGCATGTAGCCAATCACCTGCGAGATAACCATCCACACTTTGAAGCTGTGGCCCCACACCTGGATGCCCTCGTAGGTAGCTACTCCAAACGTCTTACGCAGCGCAAAAATGCATGTATATAAACAGAAAGCGGAGACCGCGACATAAAACGAAAACCAAAACCCACCGGTGGTTTGTAACCAACGGGTGATAGGATGAGTAGATGTTGCTTTTGACTCC
>JAYWDR010000402.1:0-3985 GCA_043779735.1 Cyclobacteriaceae bacterium
GTGGTCATGAACCGGCACGAGATCACATTCCCCTTCAAGCGATATCAAATCCAACCGGTCTGGCGCGCAGATCGCCCGCAAAAAGGACGCTACCGGGAATTCTATCAGTGCGACGCGGATGTTGTGGGCACCGATTCCTTGCTGTGCGAAGCAGAAATTGTTCTCATGATAGATGGGATTTTTAAGGCCCTGGGCATTGGGGACTATTCGATTAAGATCAACCACCGGGCGATACTTTCGGGCCTGGCAGAGGTAATGGGTTCGATTGAGAATGAGTCTTCCCTATTTGTAGCCATCGATAAGCTCGACAAAATCGGTGAAGAGAAAGTGAAAGACGAATTGAGGATCAAAGGATTCAAGGAAGCAAGCCTCACTTCTCTTTTTGAAATCTTAAACTTCAAAGGCAGTACCCAGCAAAAAATTGAATTTCTTGCCAATATGTTTTCTGGCTCAGCGAAGGGTCAAAAAGGTGTCACTGATTTCAAAGAAGTACTTGAACTCCTAAAAGGATATGATGCCGGTGAGGGCCACGTTGAATTTGACATTGCACTCGCCCGAGGCCTAAGCTACTACACTGGTTGCATATTCGAAGTGAAGATCAACAACGTTTCTATCGCTAGCGTCAGCGGCGGTGGCCGGTACGACAACCTTACCGGAGGCTTTGGTATGCCGGGCGTCTCCGGCGTGGGTATTTCATTTGGCGTCGACCGCCTGTGCGATGCCATGGAGGAACTTTATCTCTTCTCGGAAGAAATGCAAGCCTCCTCAAAAATACTGATCTGTCACCTGGATGAACCATGCTTCCGTTTTGCTCTGAAAACTGTTCAAGCACTGCGCGAGAAAGGCATTGCCTCAGAGGTCTATCCTGATATCACCAAACTAAAGAAACAACTGGAATACGCTGACCGGAAAAAAGTCCCTTACGCCATCGTCATCGGATCTGATGAAATGAAAAGTGGAATGCTCACCTTCAAGAATATGAAAACGGGAGAACAGCACACACAAACATTGGCTGACATTATTTCCAAATTCTAAACAACATGGCCGTGCAACATACGCTCTCCTCCCGCGTCCTCCAGATGTCAGATCTAGCCAATATCCTTCAGGAAGATTGCCAACTGGTACTCTCCGAAGAATCCAAACAAAAGATCAACGCATGCCGCCAGTACCTTGAAAACAAAATTGCCAATACCACACAGCCACTCTACGGAATCAATACTGGCTTTGGATCTTTGTACGATAAGAATATTTCGAAGGAAGATCTTGAACGTCTGCAGGACAACCTGGTGAAATCCCATGCTTGCGGCACAGGACCAGAAATTCCTCAAGAGATTATCCGATTGATGCTTTTCCTGAAAGCTCAATCCCTGTCCTACGGCTATTCCGGTATTCAGCTAGGAACAGTCCAGCGACTGATCGAATTATTTAATCACAAAATATACCCGAAAGTGTATGAGATGGGTTCGCTGGGTGCTTCTGGCGATCTAGTACCGCTCGCACACCTGTCACTTCCGTTGATAGGGCTCGGTGAAGTGACTGTGGCAGGTCAAACTTTTCCTACTGAGGAAATTTTGCGGCAACGGAATTGGAAGCCCCTTCATTTAAAGGCAAAAGAAGGTCTCGCGTTGCTGAACGGAACGCAGTTCATGGGTGCCTTCGGTGTCTGGTGCCTATTGAATGCTCATAGAATAATAAAACTCGCCAACCGGATCAGTGCCCTTTCCCTGGATGCCTTTGATGGACGTATCGAGGCTTTCGACGAAAAAGTTCACACCATTCGCCCTCAAAAAGGACAATGGAAAGTGGCGAGAGAATGCTCTGAACTTTTGAAAGGAAGTCAGCTCATCACGCAGCCCAAAAAACACGTGCAGGACCCATACTCCTTCCGGTGCATACCCCAGGTACACGGCGCCAGCCTGGATGCGCTTTCCTATGTGACCGAAGTAATTATGGCCGAAGTCAATGGAGTGACAGACAACCCGAATATTTTTCCCGAAGAAGATCAGATTATTTCTGCTGGCAATTTTCACGGTCAGCCCCTGGCGCTGGCGCTGGATTTTCTTTGCATCGCTGTCGCGGAATTGGGAAGCATTTCAGAACGCCGGACCTACCAGCTTATCAGCGGTGCCCGTGAATTGCCGAATTACTTAGTCTCCAATCCCGGTATTAACTCCGGATTGATGATACCCCAATATACCGCCGCTTCCCTGGTAAGCCAGAATAAACAGCTTTGTACACCTGCCTCTGTGGACTCTATCGTGTCCTCCAATGGTCAGGAGGATCACGTAAGCATGGGCGCCAATGCAGCCTTGAAGGCCTACCGCGTGGTCAATAATGTTTATTCAATTCTGGCCATTGAGTTGATTACAGCGTCGCAGGCTCTCCAATTCAGGCGGCCTTTGTTAACATCGCCTCGATTGGAGCGATTGGTCAATACTTTCAGGACGGTTGTGCCGTTTATTACTACGGATCGCCTGCTCCATAATGACCTTGTCAACGCAGAGAAATTTTTGAAAGAGAGTACCTTGGAGGACGATTGACATTTACCAGTTTGTGACAAAGAAATACGCCATACTACTATACTTCGTTACGGCTGCCTGCGTATCGGCTCTGGCTCAGCCCTATCTGAGTCGTTTGGGGCGCTTTAACGTTGACCAAAAGAAAGGTTGTGCGCCCTTTACTGTCACAGTCACAAACCTGTTAGGAGGCACCTGCATTCCCGGTGTTTCGCCTTGCGCGATTGACTATGGCGATGGTAGCCCATTAGTAACAAACCCAGCACCCCCCATCACTCATACCTACACTACAGCCAAGGCCTATACACTTACGTTAATCTACCAAAGTCTTGCGCAACAGCAAGATGATATCACAATCACTGCGGATCCAAATACTCAACCAAATTTTGAAATCTACGCTTGTGCCGGCGCTGGCGCCTCAATCAAAGTGACTGACAATGCCTATGACCAGTATGTAATTGACTACAATAATGATGCTACTCCTGAGGCCATTCTGCCTTTCTCCAACACTATCATTGCGCCGCCCTATGTCTACGCTCCCCCTGGTTCCTATAATGCCAGCGTCCGCGGTCGTCGGCTCAGTTCAGCGGACAATTGCACCCCAAAAACCCAGGCATTTGCCACGCAAACCGTACTACCCATTCCCACCATTAACACACTAACTTCGATTGACAACACAAGTCTTAAGTTGGATTTTACAATCGGCGTCAACATTCAATACAAGCTTGAGATCGCCATCAATAATTCCAGCACTTTCCAGCAGTTCCAAACATTGTTTGGAGTGAATACAGTAACCATCACCAACCTCAAGCTTGATCAAAATTACTATTGCTTTCGGCTGGGGGCATACGATCCTTGCATCGGCTCCAGCAACTACTCCAATTTGATGTGTAGCGATAAGTTTACGGTCGCTGCAGTGAGTGACATTAATCAATTGACCTGGAGTACCGGGGCCACTGCGTTTGTGACGAGTTACAGCATCGCCCGTAATAAAGTCAATTACGTATCCACGGCAACCATCGGCTTCAATGACACAGACATCGTGTGTAAAACGGACTATTGTTATCAGATCACTAACAACTACGTAGGGGGCAGCAAGAGCATCTCCCTTGAAAGATGCGTGACTTCATTTTCAACGAAAATACCAACGGGAATCGGCAATGTCAGCGCCGTGGTCGGTATCAGCGGTGTTGACTTGAATTGGGTGCAGGACATAGCCTTTACACCTCAAAATGGTTATGCTGTCAAGCGTTCTACGGGAGGCAGTGGACTCATACCATTTAATTCGGCCTCTACAACCAAATTCAGCGACAATATCTACACGACTGAAGGCAAGTACTGTTACCAAGTCAATTACGTGGACAAATGTGGAAATGCAAGCACGCCTGGAGTTGTGACGTGCCCCGTGCGGTTGGATGGTACTCTTGATAAGAATAACGTAATCACTCTCGTCTGGAGCCCCTATAAAG
>JAYWDR010000403.1:0-3983 GCA_043779735.1 Cyclobacteriaceae bacterium
ATCATGACCACGTGGTTCTTGAACTGTGTGCCGTTTAGGCCGAGGTCCCGTTGTTCTTTTAGTGTGCTCATAAAATTTGCGATCTGTCCAATAATAAAACCATACACCCCTAAGCTAGAAAGCAGAAATATAAAACCAATCATCCGGCCCCAATACGTAACGGGATAAATGTCGCCATACCCCACCGTTGTGAGCGTGGCAACAAGGTACCATAGTGCATCCTGGACCGAGTTAACTTTGCCGCCCGGCGCTTCTTCTTCCAAATTCAAGAGCAATGCCACCAGGAAGCCATAGACCACCACCAGGCCGATGATCATAATGATGGTCCGTCTGTAATTGGGTCGCTTCATGGGCTAAATGCAAAACTCTAAGAAAAGGAATGCCCGGAAAATTACAAAATGGCGGGATTAATCAGAAAGGCAGGGTTGCAAAGATTGGCTAATCTGTCTCACATCAATAAGGCCCTTTTCATGCCCCCAGGAATTATAAATGTAAGTGGTTATTTCCGCTATTTCCAACTCTGTCAGAGATACAGCACCGGGCATGGGCTGATTGTAAACAACTCCATTTACTGTCATGAGACCGCTCCGACCTCTTTTAATCAAGCATGCCACCGCGTCAACATTTTTGTCCAAAAAATCAGAAGACGCCAGCGGCGGATAGACCCGCCCAAGTCCAGTACCATTTTTTTGATGGCAATTGCTGCAGTTCTTAAGGTAGAGTTGCTCCCCTTCCACAAAGTATTGCTGAAACTTAGGGTCTCTGGTACTGCAGCAAATGATCAGGCCGAACCCACAAAGCAGAAAGAAAGAAGTCCACGCAAAGTCTTTCGAGCTTCCTACTGCGTACTTCGAATCCCTACTCATGTTCCCTGCGAAGTTTTTTGATCTCCGTAATGAGTCGGTTGACATCCTCTTCTTTTGTGCCATCGTATTTGCCACGTATTCTTCGCTGTTTATCAATGAGAAGAAAAGCACCGCTGTGAATAAATCCATCAGGCTCGGTTTTGTCTTCCATCGCCGTCGCGAAATAACTGGTTTGTGCAATCCTATAAATAGAGTCTTTCACTCCGGTTACAAAGTGCCACCGGTTACTGGTCACATCCAAACGCTCAGCAAAGTCGTGTAGCAGTGCCACCGTATCAAACTCTGGATCAATGGTATGTGAGAGGATTAATACGTCCTCCATATCTGCAGTGGCCTTATACACCCGCAGCATCTGTGTCTTCATAATCGGGCAGATGGTACGGCACGTCGTAAAGAAAAAGTCAGCCACATAAATTTTGTCCTTGAACGTATTGTTGGTAACAAATGAGCTATCCTGATCCACAAATGCAAACGGAGCAATAACATGATATACCGTGTCTGCGCCCTCCACTTTGCGCTCTCCGAAAATTGGAAGGCGGTCTTCATTTAAAGTACAGGCCCCCGGCAAAAAGCCTATCCCGATAGCTATCGGGACCATGAGCCAAAGGCTAAAAGTTAAAAATTGAAAGCTGAAAGCTGAAAGTCTTCTGCCCAACTTATTCAAAACTGATTTCATCTCCTTCATGTATTTCATGGTGATCAATTGCTAACACATTTTGTCCAAAATAAACTTCTCCATGGCCCTTGCGGTAACCTGAGAGGGTGGCCATTGGTTCAAGTCCTTTTTCACCTGTGTCCTGATTGACTGAGGTTATGATGCATCGACTGCAGGGTTTTACGCCGGCAAAACGATTTTTTCCTATCGTAAAGCCTTTCCATCCATCTTCTTCATAAGGAGAACCTCCGGTAAAAACCAGGTTAGGGCGGAAGCGGTTCATAGGCACCGGATTATCCAATCGTAGGTTAAGGTCATTGAGTGAAGATTGGCCTATTATCAAAAAAGGATAACCATCCGCCAGACTTACGTGCTCGTGGTTTACTGCAAACGAAGGATCCACCAATCTTGAATTTTCTTCAGGAAAGAAAACAAGCCTGCACTTTATGCCCAATCGTTCAGAAAACCAGCGGGTGTGTTCACCACTCACTTCAATAGTAGTCACCGCATTGCCCCAGACTTCCGTTTGGATGGTGGGGCCCATTCCGGAAAAAATGAAAGGGAGCTTGATGGAGTCCTTTCCATGCGTAATTATGCACATTGCGCCCTCTGCCGAAAGCCTGAATAGGGCCATCGATGGATGGATTCGCTGTGTCATAAAAATGTTATTTTCATCTACAAGCATCCATCTCCTGTCATGTTGAAGGCCTTTCTCCTTCACCGCAGCGCTGGCTATTCGCATTCCGCCCAGTGATTTGACCGGGTAAATCCATATTTCTGAAAGAAACCGTTTCATCGTGAAACTAAATCAGGGTAATTTTCTTTAACACCAAAGATCAGAATTAACTTTAGACAAAGAAATCTTACAAATGGGGAAAGAATCGGCCCTTTGGTATTTTGAGTGCGTTGACCTGTATGATGTGCTTTGTCCGCATAAAGTCAAAGTTATGGCCGACAAGCACTCTTTCCACTTTTTTAAGAAGGATGAATTCATATTTTTCCCGGATGAGCCAGCCACTCATATCTACATGATCGCAGAAGGCCGTGTCCGTATAGGTCATTACCTGGAAGACGGAAAGGAAGTTATCAGCGCCATACTTGCCACTGGGGAGATCTTTGGAGAACTGGCCCTCGCCGGGGAGGAGAAGCGAAGGGACTTCGCGCAGTCCATGGATAACGCAACCTCCGTATGCCCGCTAAGTATCAAGGATTTGAAACTTCTCATGAAGGACAACCATGAATTAAGTTTCAAAATGTTGAAACTGGTAGGGCTGCGTCTGATTAAACTCGAGCGCAAGCTTGAATTGCTGGTATTCAAAGATGCCCGTACTCGCATTGTGGAATTTCTAAAGGACACAGCTTCCTGGAAGGGGAAAAAAGTTGGCTATGAAACAATGATCTCCACCAAACTCACCCACAAAGACATTGCCTCCCTCACGGGCACCTCGCGACAAACCGTAACAACCATTCTGAATGCAATGAAGGAACAGAATCTGATAAATTTTGACAGGAGACGAATCCTGATCCGCGACTTAGAGAATTTTAAATGATTTTCTTAAGAAGGTGAGGCAAGTCCTTCTCTTCATCCACATCTGTCAGCATGGGAAGTTCAAAAACTTTCAAGTTCAGATCTTTGCAATCACGTATCGTGGAGGCCGCGACTGAGTCCGAGCTCCATTTCTTATTTTGAAACAGAGGCCCGTACAGCCTGTTCATTCCTAATAAATAATATCCACCATCTTTCGCTGGGCCTATCACCACATCATTGGTCTTTAGCATTTCGAAGGCAGACTCCACGATGCCCGTAGTGAGCTCAAAACAATCAGTGCCGATGATACAAATGGCGTCATATTTTTTTTCAAAACCATCATGAAAAGCATGCATCATCTTTTCACCAAGGTCAGCGCCATGCTGAAGCGACTTGTGATAGACGGTCGTCGGCCAGTTATCCTCCGTGTCAATGAAGTCTGTGTAATAAAGGTTTTTGTCACACGCCACGGGAGTAGTAATTTCTTTGGTATGATGGCTGAGCAGAAAATATACCGCCAGCGCTTTTTCATCGCCAATCCTTGCCGCCAGCCTGGTTTTTACTTTACCAAGTACCGGATTGCGATAAAACAAAACGAGCAATTGATTTTTCATTATGATAAAGATCATGCCTGCTCGTGATGGAAATCAGGCTTTCATCAATCGTTGCGCGATATATTTATGTCTCAAGTTAAATCCCAATTGAATGAAAAACATACTAATTCCCATCGATTATTCAGTCTTCTCAACCAGCGCAGTCAAAACGGGTGCTTATATCGCCAAGAAAACAGACGCCTACGTTCATCTTCTCAATATTGCCTGTGCTCCTGAGGATTGGGAAAAGATTTCTGCATCCCAGCAACGGAAATATCCTGAAATTGAACGAAATATGGCAGAAGCTGAAATCAAGCTTTTGAAGTATTCCGAAAATCCCA
>JAYWDR010000404.1:0-11060 GCA_043779735.1 Cyclobacteriaceae bacterium
ATCACATAATCAATCAAGGCGGAAGAAGAACGGCCGGCACCAAGGATCAAAATGGACTTCATAATTCAGATTTTTATACAATTTATCCTGAATTTAGGATTCATTTTCCATTGTCACTAATATGATTTAACTTTCTCATCCTACGCAAAGAAAAATCTATCCTATGGAAGGGGTATCATTCTTTAAGAATCTGGAAAGCCTTGATTCGGAATCCAAGTATTTGGTACACAAGGCGAAAGAAGCTGCCCAGCTGTCTTATTCTCCGTATTCCAAGTTTCAGGTTGGTGCTGCCCTATTGCTTGAGGATGGCACACTGGTGCTGGGGGCCAACCAGGAGAACGCATCGTATCCCTTGTGCATGTGCGCTGAACGCGTGGCGTTGTACGCTGTTTCATCACAGTTCCCTGGAAAGTCAGTCAGAAAGATGGCCATTGTAGCACACAAAAAAAACCATAAGGAATTGTCCAGTGCCACTTCCTGTGGTGCTTGCCGCCAGGTGATGCTTGAGTTTGAGCAACGACAGGAAAGCCCAATGGAAGTAATCATGTTAGGCCAGGACAAGAAATGGATCAAATGCTCCTCTGCAGAATCGTTGTTGCCACTTAGCTTCGACTCCTCCAACCTCAAGGACTAGGGTGAAGCATGGAAGAGAAAAAGGTTGAGTTCTCATTTTCCGCCCGATACTATACGTCAGGAACCCTGGATGCCTCCACCCGGCAAGTATGGATTATTATTCACGGCTACGGACAGCTTGCGCAGTATTTCATAAAAAAATTTCAAACTCTGAACGAGAAAAATATATGTGTTATCGCACCCGAAGGTCTTTCCCGTTTCTATTTGTCAGAATTAACCGACCAGGGGCGAAAAGACAATAAGGTGGGCGCCACCTGGATGACCCGTGAAAACCGGCTGATGGATATTGACAATTATCTGGCCTACCTCAACGCCATGTGCGAAACAGAACTATCAAGCTACCCCACTGTGCCAGTGACCTTGCTTGGCTTCTCACAGGGCTGCGCCACTGTGTGTCGTTGGGCCGCACAGGGAAAAATAAAATTCGACAAACTCATTCTCTGGGCCGGCCTGTTTCCTCCTGACATGGACTTCGAGGCAGGTCATGCTGTGCTATCCAATAAGAAGGTGTACATGGTGGCAGGTGATCAAGACCAGTTTGTAACGGCCGACCGCATGAAAGAATTTGATGGATTGGCAGCCCAACTCGACATTCAGCCCAAGAAGATTATTTTCTCAGGCAAGCACGAAATAAAGGAAGAGGTTTTTAGCCAGTTGCTTTGAGACTATCGAATTATCCAAATTTCTCCTTCAGAAATCCCAAGCCATATCCCGTGAGTTGAACGATGGCCGAAGGCACGCTCAATATGGCAATACCAAATGATTTTGTAGAACGTAACGAATCAAAGAAAATCGCCAGCAGGTAAATGGCCAATCCCAGCGCCTCAAGGTTAAATAGAAACTGGTCAACAATGAAAAACAGGGGCAACCCTATCAACCCAAGAAGAAAAACTGCCGGGAACCAATGCATCAACTTCACCTCGCCGGGATGCTTTTGACCAACCCTCACCCTGCCACGACCGAAACCCTGCACTTGACTGAAGAATTGATGAAAGTTGGTTCGCCTCTTGTGATACACAAATGCATCGGGTATCAACCCTACCCGGAAGCCAGCCTTACGCATACGAATACTCAATTCAATATCTTCGGCCAGTCGGTCAAACGCAAAGCCGCCAGTCTTTTCAACCACTTTTCTGCTCATGCCCATATTAAAACTGCGCGGCTGATATGAATCCTTTTGATTTTCACCACCACGAATTCCTCCGGTGGTAAGAAATGACCCCATCGTATAAGCCATCGCCCGTTGAACGGTAGTGAATTTCTCATGACCGCGGTCAGGGCCACCCCAGGCATCCAGGGGATTGACTGCAAGGTGCTTCTCGACTGATTCAAAATAATTTGGAGGAAGAATGCAATCCGAGTCAAAGACTATCGCGTACTCGCCTCTTGCTTTTTCAAAACCGATATTTCTACTGGGGCCTGGGCCGGAATTAGGTTTAACAATGTACTGGATGGAAAGCCCGGAGGAATACTTCTCATACACATGAGCAGCTGTGTGCTGAGAGCCATCCTCCACAATAATCACCTCAAAGTTTTTAAGGGTCTGTTCCACCAAGCTCTGCAATAGTTCATCCAGCTCTTCCGCACGGTTGTACACAGGTATTACCACAGAATATTTTGGCGGCAGGTTCATGGATAGCAAAAGTAACAAATGCCGGACGTTGAAATGCAACCGATGTCCCAATAGCTTTGAGTTTCGGTGAGGCAGGTTCGCCAGGGTAGAATCAGGCAAAAAGTTCCGTATTTTTTGCCACGGATTGCGCGGATTATCACAGGATGCATAGATGCTCCCTATGATCCCAGAACTGTCCAGGTTCTGGACCATGACTATGATTTTCAAATGGCCGCAAATTGTAAGGTGTCTTTTTATAAAGGCTTTATCCCCTGAGGAATATATACGACTGTTTTCTTCCAGGGTCACCAGCGGTTTTTTCCAATCCTAATTTCAACTTGGGCATGACAGCAGAAATATCAATAGGAGTATCAATTTTCTCAAGCGAGTAAGATTAATTTTCTAGCTATCAGGGACGCTCTTTGGATCGATGAGAGAATTGACACGCCAGCCTCAGGATTGTTTCGGCCTCCTGCTTTGACCAATGATTCGACTTCATCAAAAGCTGAATTTCTGCATCCGAATAGCATTGGGTTCTACTAGTTGGACTAAACAGATGGGTCCCCAAATTTGAGGAGTGGGAGGCTGCCATAATGGCGGCTCCTGCGAAAGCGATGCCAATGACCAGTTTGATTCTTGCTTTCATATGCATTCAATTATTAGTTGTAGTCTTTATGTCAAGGGTGGTGATCCGTAACCTGATACATAAAAAAGGTATCCCTGTTTTTGGGGATGGATTTCAGCGATGGCAGAGATTCGACGTGACTTCGCCAGTATACTCCATTGCTTTCAGGCCTATCCGGCTCCTTTTAATTCACAATTTTTCAACATCTGCTTTCAGACCTCTCAAAAAAACTATCTTTCGGGCCTGATGGAGAATTTTGTCGTTTCGGCCCGAAAGTATCGTCCCCTTGGCTTTGAAGAGGTCGTTGGTCAGGGCCACATAACTACCACGTTAAAAAATGCCATCGAGAACAATAAGCTGGCCCAGGCCATGCTGTTTTGTGGCCCCCGGGGTGTGGGCAAGACCACCTGCGCCCGGATTGTAGCCCGCTTGATCAACGGCTTTGAAGAAAAGGCTGAGGTAAACTCCCTCAATATTTTTGAACTCGATGCCGCCTCCAATAATTCTGTCGAGGATATACGCAATCTCATCGACCAGGTTCGCTATCCTCCTCAGTACGGCAAATTCAAAGTCTACATTATCGATGAGGTTCACATGCTCTCCAATGCTGCCTTCAACGCGTTTTTGAAGACGTTGGAAGAACCTCCTTCCTACGCCATCTTTATTTTGGCAACAACAGAGAAGCACAAAGTAATCCCCACCATTCTTTCGCGGTGCCAGATCTTTGATTTCAACAGAATCCAGATTTCAGACATCGCACGACAGCTAAAAAAGGTCGCCGACCGCGAAGGCGTGAAGGCAGAAGAACCTGCGCTCCACCTGATTGCCCAGAAAGCTGATGGCGCCTTGCGCGATGCGCTGTCCATCTTCGATTTGATGGTCACGTTCTCATCCGGCAAAGCCGTGACGTTTAAAGACGTCATCAACAACTTGCATATCCTGGACCATGAATACTATTTTAAGGTAGTGGATGGCCTGTTGGCAGAAAATCCTACCCTACCGCTGCTTCTCTTTGACGAAGTCCTCCACAAAGGCTTTGACGGGCAAAACTTTATTGTGGGATTGGGTGAGCATCTCCGCAACCTGATGGTCGCACAGGATGACCGCACCGTAAGTCTGATGGAGGTACCCGAAATAACAAAGCAGAATTACATACAACAGTCACTGGCCGCACCCTATTCCCTCCTTCTCTCATGGCTTAGCATTGCCAACCAGTGTGATATTAATTACAAAATGAGCAAGAGCCAGCGACTGTTGGTAGAATTGGCCTTGATGAAAATGGCTCATGTTAGATCCATGGTGAGCGGAACAACCAACCACATTTCAGAACCCGCCGAAGCGGGGTTAAAAAAAAAATTGAAGTAACGAACAAGACAACGGTAGCGACCGCAGTGGCTGACGCGCAAGCGCCACTCCCTCCAATCGTTCCAGATAGGGTCGAAACACCGGCACCAGGCAAAAACTCAAAACCTAAAACCACTCTTAGCCTTCATGGCCTTCTAACACCTGCTTCTCCGGTGGTGACTCTGGCCACACTTGCTGAAATACCGGTGCCAGCTGCGAATGAGCCTATACACAATACTAACCTTAGGGAAATTTGGAATGAATTTGCAGAGAGGCGTAAGGACCAGGCTGCAGAATACCAGATTTTGAAGCGTGAATTTGACTATAAACACCCAGTCGTCATGGTATTGCTTACCAATCCTGTTGAAGAAACGCTTCTGGAAAACTTCCGACACGATTTGATCCAGTTCTTACGGGATCGTTTGAAAAATTCGGAAATTAATGTTACGGCTAGACTTATGGAGACCACAGGCAAAAAAATACTTTACACATCGAAAGAAAAGTTTGAGCACCTGGCAGAAAAGAATCCATACCTGAATGAACTTAAGGAGCGCTTGGGATTGGATTGGGATTTTTAAAAATCTACTGTTATAGTATTCGAAACCTTATATTTGAGATTCTCTTTTTGCAATGACAATATCGTACCACTGGCTAAAAGACTATATCGACCTTCCGGAAACTCCGGAAGAAATCGCCAAAACACTTACCGCCACAGGTCTTGAAGTAGAGAGCATTCATGCTTTTGAATCTGTAAAGGGTGCTTTGAAAGGCCTGGTCATAGGCGAAGTCCTTACTTGTACGAAGCATCCCAACGCCGATAAGCTGTCCATTACCACCGTGCATGTTGGCCAGTCGAGCCCCCTGCATATCGTTTGCGGAGCACCCAACATAGCTCCAGGCCAGAAAGTAGTGGTTGCCCTTACCGGCACTACCGTGCACCCCACCAAGGGAGAGCCTTTTACAATAAAAAAGGCCACCATACGTGGGGAGCAAAGCGAAGGGATGATCTGCGCAGAGGACGAAATAGGGCTAGGTGACAGCCATGCTGGAATTATTGTGCTGAATACCCCTGTAGCCAACGGCACACCGGCCGCTGACTTCTATAAAATCCAATCAGACTCTATCATAGAGATCGGTCTGACACCCAACAGGGCAGATGCGGCTTCTCATCTCGGTGTAGCCCGCGACATTAAGGCGGCGAAGGGCAGGCCGGTAAAATGGCCTTCGGTAGACAGATTTACGGTCGACAACAAGAACCAACCAATCGAGATCATTGTGGAAAACGCGGAAGCGTGTCCACGATATTCAGGTCTCACCTTATCCGGTATTACGGTTAAAGAATCACCTGAATGGTTGAAAACTAGGCTTCAGTCAATCGGACTCAAGCCTATCAACAACATAGTGGATGTCACCAATTTTGTATGTCATGAGATTGGTCAGCCGCTTCACGCTTTCGATGCCGACAAAATTAAAGGCCATAAAATACTTGTAAAAACACAAGCGGAAGGCACAAAATTTACTACACTGGATGATAAGGAGCGGGCCTTGACATCCAAAGACCTCATGATTTGCAATGCTGAAGAGGGCATGTGCATAGCTGGAATTTTTGGTGGTATTCAATCAGGAATTTCAACCAATACGAAAAATATTTTCCTGGAGAGCGCTTGCTTTTCTCCTGTTTACATTCGCAAGACCAGCAATCATCATGGGTTGAAAACGGACGCCTCTTTTCGCTTTTCGCGCGGCACAGACCCCCATATTACCGTATATGCCCTAAAACGGGCCGCCATGTTGATGAAGGAAATTGCAGGGGGCACGATCTCTTCTGAGATCATGGATATATACCCTAAGAAAATAGATAACCGCCTAATTACCATCAAGGACAAGAACGTCAACCGTCTGATCGGGAAAGCAATTTCACGCAAGGAGATCTTCGCGATCCTTACCTTGCTCGATATAGTGGTAATTAACCAGGCAGAAGAACAATACATTGTATCAGTGCCACCCTATCGCGTGGACGTACTGAAAGAGGCCGATGTGGTGGAGGAAATTCTTCGGATTTATGGCTATAATAACATAGAGTTATCACAAACTACCGGTGCTGATTATGTTGCGACCTTTCCTGAGCTGGATTTCAATAGATTCCAGCGGACGCTTGGCGAAATGCTCGCATTCAATGGTTTTTATGAGATCCTGACCAATTCGCTGACAAGCATCGCCTATCAGCAAAAGCATGCACTTTCATTTCCCGGAAACCCTGTCGAAATTCTGAACAAGTTGAGCGAAGAACAGGGCATCCTGAGGCAAACCATGCTGTTCACTGGCCTGGAGGCATGTGCCTACAATTTTAACAGGAAGCAAAAGGAAGTCAAATTCTTTGAGTTTGGGATTACCTATGGGCTGGAAGGTGGAAAATATGTAGAAGAACAGCGGCTTGCGCTATACCTCGCTGGGAATATGGAAGCCGAAAACTGGCAACACGCACCTCGACAGGTTAGTTATCATGACTTGGCGCAATACGTGACACAAATCCTTGAGAAATGTGCTATTGGCCCAATTGAACAACAAAAATCTGATGACCAGTTGTTTGACTATGGGCTCGCGTTCTATTCAAAGAAAAAGGAATTGGGCAGGGTGGGCAAAGTAAAATCATCCCTAGTAAAAGATTTTGGCATCAGGCAGGAAATTTTTTATGCAGAAATGGACACCCGCTTGCTTTTCCAAGCGGCAAGCCCTAAGTTCGATGTGCAGGAAGTGCCGAAGTTCCCTGAGGTTAAGCGTGATCTCTCCCTGGTTCTGGACAAGCACGTTAGTTTTGATGAGATTCGTACCTTAGTAGTGGCGACAGAAAAAAAGTTGATCAAAGAGGTGACAGCCTTTGATGTGTATGAAGGAGACAATATTCCAGCGGGGAAAAAAGCATATGCGCTTGGATTTACCTTACTGGATGAAACAAAAACGCTGACGGACGAGGAGATTGAAAAGACTATGAGTAAATTAATGGCCGAACTGGAAGAGAAACTAGGAGCAGTAATAAGAAAATAGAAGGCCGATTGTAACCCCCAACGACCCAACCACTAAACACCATGGATCAAGACGTGCTCAAAATCAATCTAAACGGCCTGGAACGCAAGCTGGTAGTACTGCTGAACGAACATAAGAGCCTAAAAAGCGAGGTTTTTGGCCTAAAATCAGAGAATACGGAACTTAAACAGCACCTCCGACAACGCGACGAGCAGTTGGGAGGTTTTAGAAATCAGATTAAAATCACTAAGATTGTGGATAATATTCACCCGGAAGACGGAGGTGTTTCGGAGTTGAGGAAGACAGTGGATGACTACATCCGTGAGATAGACAAATGCATCGCTCATTTAAGCCGATAAGCACACTGTAGATGGACGAACTTTCAATAAAGATCAAAATAGCCGACCGCGAGTACCCCATGAAGGTAAAGCACAATGAGGAAGAGCGGGTGCGGTCTGCCGGCAAACTGATCAATGAAAAGTTAAAATCATACCGCGAGCAATTCGGTCTAGAGGATAAACAAGACCTTCTGGCTATGACGGCCTTTGACTGCCTGGTACAAACGCTGGCGGCTGAAGAGACCAATCAAGCCGTTGATGAGTCAGTTGTGGACAAAGTAAACCACCTGAATCAATTGGTCTCGCAGGCTATCTTATAAGTCTTTCCCCTCCCTTATCCTTCTGTTAGCGGCCTGTGCCGGTGTCCGGGCATTTTTTACCGTTAACACATACCTATATGGAAATCGTACCTATTGCGTTGATCAGCCTGGCACTTACAATCCTGCTAAGTTTTCTGTTCGGAAGTATTTTATACAAAAGGAAGGTCAGTCGCAACAAGCATATTAACGAAGAAAAGGCCAAACTGATAGTCCGGGAAGCTGAATTACAGGCTGAAAATATCAAAAAAGACAGGATCCTGGAGGCCAAAGAAAAGCTGCTGAAAATGAAGCAGGAATTTGAAGAGGAGGCCAACCGCAAGAAGAACCAAATCATTGGCAACGAGCAGAAGATCAAGCAACGTGAAGCCCAGCTTTCAAAAGAACTGGAACAAACCAAGCGCAAAGAAGCTGACCTGGATGAAGATCGCCAGAGTCTGGCACAGCAGCATGAACTGGTGAGAAAACGCAAAGAGGAATTAGACCGCTTCAACCAACAAAAAGTCCAGGTCCTCGAAAGCATCTCAAAACTTACCGCAGACCAGGCCCGCGATCAGCTCGTAGAGTCGATGAAAGAAGAGGCCCAATCAAAAGCCAACTCCTACATAAAGGACATTATGGAGCAGGCCAAGCTTACGGCAACCAAAGACGCTAAGAAACTTGTAATTGAAACAATCCAGCGCACCGCCACGGAGCATGCCATTGAAAACTCTGTTTCCATTTTCAACATTGAAAGTGATGATATCAAAGGAAAAATAATTGGTCGCGAAGGGCGCAACATACGCGCCCTGGAGGCCGCAACCGGTGTGGAATTTATCGTGGATGACACACCTGAAGCAATCATCATCTCAGGGTTCGACCCTGTGCGCAGAGAGATTGCCCGCCTGTCGCTCCACCGCCTGGTGCAAGATGGCCGTATTCACCCAGCCAGAATCGAAGAGATTGTCGCCAAAACCACCAAGAATATTGACGATGAGGTAGTAGAGATAGGTGAACGAACGGTAATCGATTTGGGAATCCACGGGCTGGCACCGGAACTTATCAAGCTGATTGGACGCATGCGTTTCCGCTCATCCTATGGGCAAAATCTCTTGCAACATTCACGTGAAGTCGCCAACCTATGTGCCATCATGGCCACAGAGTTGGGGCTCAATGTGAAGCAAGCTAAGCGGGCAGGACTTCTCCACGACATAGGAAAAGTATGGCCGGAAGAACTGGAAAAGCCGCACGCGATCGTGGGCATGGAATTGGCTCAGAAATACAAAGAGCACCCCGTAGTATGTAATGCCATTGGAGCCCACCACGATGAAATTGAGATGACCAGTATCATCTCACCCATCGTGCAGGCCTGTGACGCCATCAGCGGAGCACGCCCCGGCGCCCGCCGCGAAGTAATCGAACAATACACCAGGCGCCTGAAGGAATTGGAGCAAGTGGGCCTCAGTTTTGAAGGCGTAGACAAGTGCTTCGCCATCCAGGCTGGACGCGAGTTGCGCGTGATTGTCGATGCTGAAAAAGCCAGCGACGAACGTGCGGGGCAATTGAGTTTCGAGATATCCCAGAAAATTGAACGCGAAATGCAATACCCGGGACAGATAAAGGTAACTGTGATACGGGAGATGCGGTCGGTCGCATACGCCAAGTAAGTCAACTCTATTTTCACCCGGAAAGAGCCCCTTCAATAGGGGCTTTTTTATTATCTTCCTGTAACAAGACGGAGAAAAAATACACATCCTGCCGCTTGGTATTCAACTAATAAAATAAAATGAGCATTACTTCCTTTCACACAAAAAAGGTTTGGTTCATTACCGGTGCATCAACAGGTCTTGGACGTTCACTGACAGAAGTACTTTTGAAAGAGGGCTATCCCGTTGCTGCAACAGCACGGAATCCATCGGTACTAGAATCAGTAAAAGAGAAATTTGGCAACCAGATCATTACGCCAATGTTGGACGTAACTAAGCCACAAGAAATCCAGGAAGCGATCGATGAGGTAATCCGGCACTTCGGAAGAATTGATGTGGTGGTAAACAACGCGGGCTATGGATTGATTGGCGCTATTGAAGAAGTAAGTCATTCAGAAATCCGTGACCAATTTGAAACAAACTTTTTCGGCGTCCTGCAAGTGATACGAGCCGTGCTTCCTCATTTACGAAGAAACCAATCTGGACATTTTCTAACTATCTCCTCTATTGCAGGATTCCGAGGGAATGCCGGCTCCGGGCTTTATAATGCAACCAAGTTCGCGCTGGAAGGACTTTCAGAAGCGCTGTCAAAAGAAGTTGCGCACCTTGGCATCAAGGTGACGATCGTTGAGCCTGGTCCTTTTCGCACTGACTTTGGTGGCCGATCAATCCATGTTACGTCCACCGTGATCAACGATTACATGGCTAGTGCAGGGCAAATGCGTGAATATTACAAAACCGTTCACGGCCACCAGGCAGGTGATCCTGAAAAGGCTGCCAAGGCAATGATACGGGCAGTAGAATCAAATAGCCCACCCCTTCGGCTACCTCTGGGCCAAATCACTTTAGATGGAATGAGGAATAAAATTGCTCAAGTCCAAAAAGACCTGGCTGACTGGGAAGCCGTGGCCATCCATTCATCCTTTACTGAAGAGTAGTTTCATCGATTCAACAATTTAATCCAAAGAAAAATGCAGCCTGTTTACCCCTCTACCATGACTAAGCCTAAGGGACATTACGCTCCTGCCATCATGTACAATGTCTTGCCTTTGTTTCTGGTCAATTGCCAACGGATAACGAAGGCAATCCGGTACTCGGTACGATCGCTGAGCAAACACAACTATGCCTCAAAAGAATTGAAGCCATTCTGGTGGCAGCCAACAGTGCGAGTAGCAGGGTACTGAAAGTCACTATTTTTGTTACTGATATCAAAGACTGGACTGCAGTAAATGCTATCTGTGCTTCATTTTTTGGCGAACATCGCCTGGCCAGAATTGTGGTGCCTTCCGGTCAGCTAAATTATGGCTGCTCCGTAGAAATATTCTGTATTGCCGCCGAATGCGAATAGCAAGTAAAAAAACGCACGCACCTGATACAAGTCATAAGATTATGAATACCCAGCTTCTTGCTATCCTATCAACATTTCTACCCGCCTCATCGTTTCATCGTGGCCTTGACCATTCCTGATATTTGCACCAATAA
>JAYWDR010000405.1:0-3961 GCA_043779735.1 Cyclobacteriaceae bacterium
GGCAACAAAAGTATTTGTTAGGTCATTCTCTAACCAATCGTATTTCCTTATTGCTCATTACTTCAGGTTATAATGCGTTTTCGAGAATTTGATAAAAGCATTGCTTAGGCCATCATTTTTGTCGCCATGACGCTGTATGAAGTAAAATTGTCGTGTGATGGATACACCCTCAATGTACAGCCGAACCAAGCTGCCATGATCAAGCTCTTTCACCACTGAACGCATCGGCAGGAACCCAATACACTCATCGGCGAGCACAAAATTTTTCAACGCCTCTGTGCCACTCAGCCGGACGCTAACATCTAAATCTGAAAGTTTAATGCCATGAACAGCCAATGCGTATTTGATAGCAGCCAGCGTGCCAGAGCCACGTTCACGTAAGGCAATTGGTTGTTTTATGATGTCTTCGATGCGCAGCCTTGGCCGCTTGGCGAGGATACTCGAACTTGAGCACACGGGGATTACCTCATCCGTTAAAAAAAGCTGGCTATTAACAATAGAGAGCTTATTCTTGCCCTCCATGATGCCCAAGTCGATTTCACGGTCCATAAGTGCCTTCAGTACATTCTCAGAATTTCGATTCAGCAAGCTGATCTTAACATGTGGGTGCTTTTGATGAAATCGAGATAATACTTCCGGAATGATGTAGAGTGCTACGGTTGTACTTGCCCCAAGCTTCAATTCTCCTTTCGCGGAATACTGGTCAAGATACGTGCTGATGTCAAACTCCAGCTGGTTTTCAATAGTCTTAGCCTGGAGCAGCGCATCGACTAAAAGTGAACCGGCATGGGTAAGTGCGATGGTATTGCCCTTCCTTTCAAAGAGACTGGTTTTATAATCCTGTTCTAATTGTTTGATGTGCTTACTAACAGCTGGCTGAGAAACACAGAGCGATTGGCTAGCTTTTGTAAAACTCTTCAGTTGGGCGACCTCTAAGAATACCGTGTGTTTAAAAGAAAGCATTGGACAAACGTAGGCTTTTCAAACACTGACGACAAGCCTTACATTAGAGGCGGATTAGACGCACTATGAAAGGCAACCTTTTTATACTTCCTACCATTCTGGCAGATGGCACCCAACACGAAGTCATACCCATTTCCGTGGCTAATGCCATCAAAAACATTCACTATTATTTGTGCGAAAATATTCGCACAGCCCGTCGCTACGTTAGTAGCCTGAAAGTCCATGAATCTATTGAGTCGTTACAGTTCGTATTGCTCGATAAGGACACCCCCATCAGCTTGCTGCCAACCCTATTTGTTCCAATCCTTGAGGGAAGAAATATAGGGCTATTAAGCGAATCAGGCTGCCCTGGGGTGGCAGACCCGGGTGCCACTGCTGTTGCGTATGCCCATACACATGACATCCGGGTCATTCCTCTGGTAGGTCCATCTTCAATTCTGTTAGCACTTATGGCATCTGGATTGAATGGTCAGCATTTTGCTTTTCACGGATATCTGCCCATTGATTCTAAAGAAGCTGCCATTACGATCAAGAATTTAGAGCGGGAATCAAGAGAAAAAAATCAAACCCAGATCTTTATTGAAACCCCGCATCGCAACAATGCCCTCATGGCACATCTGCTGAAATCGTTACTGCCTGATACCAAACTTTGTGTGGCTGTTAACCTCACCTCGGCTGCAGAAAAGATTACAAGCCTTGAAATTCGGCAATGGAAAAAATTGCAGCCCTCATTCGAAAAAGTCCCCGCGATATACCTTTTTTTAACAGCCTCTATTGAGTGCGGGAAATAGTGAAACCTCATTATCTTTGCGGCCTTTAAACATAACCGGTTTTACGAATGGCCTATTTATTTACCTCCGAATCTGTCTCAGAAGGGCATCCTGATAAGGTCGCAGACCAAATCTCTGATGCATTAATTGACTATTTTCTGGCTTATGACCCCAATTCAAAAGTAGCCTGTGAAACCCTGGTCACCACAGGCCAGGTAGTGCTCGCAGGAGAGGTCAAATCCGAGGCTTATCTTGATGTTCAGGATATTGCCCGGGAAGTAATCCGCAAAATCGGCTATACCAAAAGCGAATATATGTTTGAGGCAAATAGCTGCGGCATTTTCTCGGCTATCCACGAACAGTCAGCAGATATCAACCAAGGTGTAGAACGAAAGAAAAAAGAGGATCAGGGTGCCGGCGACCAGGGTATGATGTTCGGCTATGCCACCAACGAAACTGACAACTACATGCCACTGCCATTGGATCTAGCCCATCTATTGTTGCGCGAACTGTCAATCATTCGCAGAGAAGGAAAAGTAATGACCTACCTGCGCCCGGATGCCAAGTCACAGGTGACCATCGAATACAGCGACGACCATAAGCCAAGACGCATCGATACAATTGTCATTTCTACTCAGCATGATGACTTTGCCAAAGACGCGGAGATGCTCCGGACAATCCGCAAGGATGTCGTTGATATTCTAATGCCCAGAATCAGGAAAAAATTGCCGAAACGAATTCAACGTCTTTTTGGCAGTGACATCAGCTATCATGTTAACCCTACCGGGAAATTTGTTATTGGAGGCCCTCACGGAGACACAGGTCTGACTGGCAGAAAAATAATCGTTGATACGTACGGTGGTAAAGGTGCACACGGTGGTGGTGCTTTTTCCGGTAAGGACCCATCAAAAGTGGACCGATCGGCAGCCTATGCCACCCGCCACATCGCCAAAAACTTAGTAGCAGCAGGTGTCTGCGATGAACTACTTGTGCAAGTGGCCTATGCTATTGGCGTCGCTCAGCCAGTGGGTTTGTATGTGAATTCCTTCGGTACCGCCAAGGTAAAAATGACGGACGGTGCGATTGCCAAAAATATTTCTAAAATATTTGATATGCGTCCATACTTCATTGAGGAGCGCTTCCATTTGCGTACACCAATCTATTTTGAAACGGCCGCCTATGGTCATATGGGTCGCGAGCCTAAGGTAGTTGAAAAGGTATTCAACAAGGGGAAAAAGTCAGAACTAAAAGTAAAGGTGGAATTGTTCCCATGGGAAAAACTGGATTATGTGGACCAGGTAAAAAAAGTATTTAAACTGAGTTAGGAAACGAGCCCCCCGCCTGGTCAGGGACCTCACACTTATAGTCTTCTTTCCTTTATTTTGGTTTTGAATTTCTTTAGCTGATTTCGCAATGCCTCCGTTGCTAAGTCAGCCGCCGCCTCAAAGGTTCGGGCCTGCTCCTTGGCAAATAGTTTTCTTCCCGGCACACTCAGTTTGATTTCTACCGTCTTATTCGCAATGCCCTCATTATTGAGCCTAAGGAAGACTTCCCCCTCCATGAGGCGATCATAAAAGGTATGCAACTTGTCAACACGCTGCTGAATAAAATCGATCAATTTACTATCAGCATCGAAGTGGATGGAATGAACTTGTAACCTCATACAGTAGAAATTTTAAGTGAAACAATCGTACTCATTCGAACGGCTTTATAAAAAAGGCCCCTCAGTGGTCATGCTTTTGGATGGGCCTGATCAAATACTTTTTTTAGTTTTTCTGTGGAATTATGCGTGTAGACCTGTGTGGCCGCCAAACTGCTATGACCCAGGAGATCTTTAACCGCATTGATCTCCGCCCCTTTGTTGAGCAGATGCGTTGCATAGGTGTGTCGCAATACGTGTGGGCTGCCTTTCTCTACTGAGGTAAATCTTCCCAAATGCTTCTTTACAATGCGGTATACCAACATAGGGTAACACTTGCTCCCTGTGTCACTAACGACAAAACATCCATGGTCGCGTGTCTCCACCTCCTTATTTTTTGCCTTGCGATAGCTGATAATTATTGAAACGAGTGAATCTGAAAACGGAATGACCCTTTCCTTGTTTCGTTTGCCCAGCACTTTGATTGTGCGCTCATTCAGGTTGATTCGGTTTTCCTTCAGATTGATCAATTCCGACAAACGCATTCCAGTGCCATACAGGAGTTCAAGGATCAATCGCTCACGCCAGC